>JAFRTA010000342.1 GCA_017427315.1 Clostridia bacterium | reverse complement strand
CTTGAGCTCCTGCTGCATATCCTTGCGCAGCTTCAGGTCGAGCGCTCCGAGCGGCTCGTCGAGAAGAAGCACCTTCGGATCGACCGCGAGCGCGCGCGCGATCGCGACGCGCTGCTGCTGACCGCCGGAAAGAGAAGATACGTTCCGTTTGCCGAAGCCCTTCAGATTGACAAGCTCCAGCATTTCACCGACCTTTTCACGTATTTTTTTCTCGGGCATTTTGCGAAGACGCAGGCCGAATGCGACGTTTTCGTAAACGTTCAGATTCGGGAACAGCGCGTATCGCTGAAAGACCGTGTTCACGTTCCGTTTATGCGGCGGAACGTCGTTGATCTTTTTGCCGTCAAAAATAACGTCCCCGCTGTCCGGCGACAAAAACCCCGCAATGATACGCAGCGTCGTGGTCTTCCCGCAGCCGGAAGGTCCGAGGAACGTTATAAACTCTCCGTCGTGAATCGACAGATCGAGATCGTCTAAAATTGTCTCTCCGTCAAAGGCAACCGAAATACCTTTCAGGTCGATGATAACGTTATTTTCCAATTATGACAACCCTTCTTATTAAGATAAAACGAATTATATCATATCATGTCAAAAAATACAATATCATTCGGATAATTATGCGAAATTCACCTGCAGATATGAACATCGAGCTGATTGAACGGGATCGATACGCCGCACCTGTCGAGGTTCTTTTTGATTTCCTCCGTCAAAGAATAATACACGGTCCAATAATTCTTGAAATTCGTCCAGCATCTCGCGCTGAATTCCAGCGATGAATCCGCATATCTTTCAAGCTGGACGCGCGGCAGGTAAGGGTCGTAATCCAGCACGAGTTCGTTATCGCGCATCGTTTCCAGCAGCACGGCTTTTACCCGGTCGATATCGGCTTCATACGGAATGGGCACGGTCACGGTCACGCGGCTTTCGGGATGCGAAGTATAGTTGATGATTTCAGAAGAGGTGATACGGCTGTTTGGAATGATCACGTTCGTATCGTCATAGGTCACGATGTTCGTATGGACGATATCGATTTTCAGAACCGTTCCGCGGCAGCCGTCGAATTCAATGTGATCGCCGGTAACAAACGGACGCGTAAACAGCAGGATAATACCGCTGGTGATATCGGATAGACTGTCTTTCAGCGCAAGGGCGACGGCTGCAAGCGCGGCGGAAAAAAACGCAACGAGCCCCGTCGTCGCCACGCCGAGCTCCGACAGAGCCATAAAAACGAGCAGCACATAGCAGGCGATGCGAAGCACGCGCCGCAGGAAATCGGCAAGCGACGGGTCGATTTTCGTTCTGCTCAACGCCCTTCGCGCAATTCGGTTTATAAAATAAATAAAAACGAGTCCTGCTGCGACGATCAGCGCCATCACGCCGATTTTCGGGAGGTAGTCAAAAAACTGCTCTTTCAGACGTTCGAGAAATTTCGGATTCGTCAGATTTTCCACTGTTACAGAATTCATAAGCAATCTTTCAATCCGCGCGGAAGCTTTCGGAAATCGTTTTTTCATACAGCGAGCGCATCGCCGAAGGCGAAACGTTATTGCCGTATTTCGTATGGGAGGAATGCCGCGAAGCAAGCTCCTCGGTATAATCGCTTAATTTGTAGGTAGTAAAACGGTATCCGTTTCCGGTGCTCGTATAATAGGTCACGAGCGGAACGAGCTTCGGTTCGATAATGCTGATTTTTCCGTTTTCTTTTCGCACGGTGAGCTTGACCATACCGCCGAGCAGTGAAGACGGGTCGTGCTGATGGCTGATGAAATTACCCATGGAATAATAAACGAGAGTTTCTTTGCCGGTGGATTTGTTGGCATACCATTCCGCCGGCTCGATCACGTGCGGATGCGCGCCGATAATGATATCCACGCCGAGGTCCGAGAAGAATTTCACGTATTGTTTCTGCTCTTCGTCGGGCGTCATACGGTACTCCGTTCCCCAATGCGGAAACACGATAACCACGTCCGCGTTCGCGCGCGCCGTAGTAACGTCGGATTTGATTTTTTCTTTTCTGTCGAGCATATTCACGATCCAGGGCTTGTCCGACGGGAGCGGGATCCCGTTTGTGCCGTAAGTATAATTGAGCAGCGCAAAACGGATATTGTTCACGTCGAGATATTTAATCGTGTTGTATTCTTCTTCCGACGCGTTCAGCCCGAGGTACGTTACTTCCGGATGTTTCGTATTGAAATATTCAAGCTCGGCGAAAATGCCCTTTTCATAGACATCCATCGCGTGATTCGTCGCGCAGGTAAAAACGTCGAAGCCCGCATCGACCGCGGCGTCGCCGATTTCCTGCGGGGAATTGAACATGGGATATCCGCTCAATTCGCGCACGTCTCCGCCGAGAATCGTTTCCTGATTGATAACGGCAATGTCTGCGGCCTGCACGTCCGCCTTGACGTTTTCGTAAAACGAGGAATAATCGCGCGTTCCGTCGTCTTTTTTGCCGGATTTATACAGCGTATCGTGGATCAGATTATCTCCGACCGCGACGATTGACACTTCGTAGAACGGCGGTTCGCTCGGAAGCTCCGTCACGTTCTGCGCGTCGACGGGAATTTCATGATCCGACCCGATATTCTGCGGAGTTCTTTTTTTCGACGAGGAAACGCCGATAATCAGCACGATCAGCAGCACGATAATCGCGAAAAACAAAATCATAAGCAGTACGCCTAAAATCCCGGACCTTCTTGCCGCTTTACTCTTAGATGAAGCCATATTGACCCTCCGAAACCGATTGAATCCTGTAAAACAACAGGATTATATCATATATATAAAATAAAATCAATGCCCGTTTCTTTTTTCGGAACAAATATTGCCGTTATAATTATAACGAAAGGAGTTTACGGTGATTCCGCGCAGATCGCTTTTTCCAGAAAACGAAGCGCAGCGTCAAAACCGTCTTCATCGATCCCGCCGTAATTTATAATCAGATATCCCTTCTCCTTCGCCGAAGAATATCTCGAGCAATGCGATAAAAAAGACAGTCCGACGCCGTTTTTTCGGGCAAGCGCGGAAATCGCTTCCTCCGACACCGTATCCGGAAGCTTCAGAAGAAAATGCAGCCCCGCTCCCTGCTCCGTGATCCGGATTCTGCCGTTCAGCGGGCTGCGGCGTATCATCTCGAGAAATTTCTTCCGTCTGACGCCGTACAGTCTTCGCATCCTCGCGATATGCCCCTCGTAATATCCGTCCGCGATAAACCGGGCAAGCGTAAGCTGTTCCGCCGCTGAAACCGTACACGAAAAATGCTCTGAGCGTTCAAGATACCGTTCGGTCAGATGCGGCGGCAGCACCAGATATCCGACGCGCAGCGACGGCGAGATCGTTTTGGAAAACGTGTTCATATAGATCACTTTATCGGCGAAATCGATTGAAAACAGGCTCCCGATGGGATGCGCGTCAAAGCGGAATTCACTGTCAAAATCGTCTTCGACGATATAACGCTCCGCGCGTTCTGCCGCCCAGCGCAGCAGCTCGCTTCGTCTCGACAAGGACGTGATCCTTCCGGTCGGATAATGATGATTCGGAGAGACGTGAAGCACCGAAGCCGGGCTGTTCCGAAGCGCTTCCGTATCCACCCCCTGCGCGTCGGAAGGCAGAGCGATACAACGCGCGCCGGCAGCGGTATATACCG
>JAFRTA010000341.1 GCA_017427315.1 Clostridia bacterium | reverse complement strand
TCCCCGATCCCCGATATCCGCAAACAAAAAACAGACCGTTCGCCGGTCTGTCTTTTGCGTTTATATTTGATTATTGATCGGATCAATACGCGTTCGCTGCGTTCTCGTAGACCGCGGTAAGCTCGGCGATCAGCTCCTTGACCGCCGCGACGGTCTGGTCCGCGGGGACCTTTTTGCTGACGGACTTATCCCGCGTGACGATCTCGCAGACGTTCTCCTTGAGGTTGCGGGGGCTGACGATCACGCGGATCGGCACGCCGAGCAGGTCCGCGTCGGAGAACATCACGCCTGCGCTGACCCTGCGGTCGTCGTAAAGCACCTCGACGCCCGCTTTTTTGAGCGCGTCGTAGAGCTTGTCCGCCTCGGCGTGGGTCGGCTCGTCGGTGGATTTCATGCAGCAGAGCTCCACCTGCCAGGGGGCGATCGTGATAGGCCAGATCGGGCCGTAATCGTCGTGGTGCGCCTCGCAGACGGACGCGGCGAGCCTGCCGACGCCGATGCCGTAGCAGCCCATGATCGGGTAATGGCTCTCGCCGTTCTCGTCGGTATAGGTCATATCCATGGACTTTGTGTATTTCGTTCCGAGCTGGAAGATGTTGCCGACCTCGATGCCGCGGCTGACGGTGATGGTATGCTTGCCGCATTTCGGGCAGATGCCGCCGTCGAGGATCTTCGCAAAATCGTGATACTCCGCCTCCGGGCAGTCGCGGGCAAGGTCGAGACCCTTGAAATGATAATCGGTATCGTTCGCGCCGCAGACCATATTATTGGTATCCTTGATGGAATTATCGAACAGGATCAGCGGCTTGCAGGCGGCGTCCATGCCGACGGGGCCGATAAAGCCTGCTTTGATGCCGCTCTCCTCGGTGATGACCGCGGGATGGATATTCTCGCCGAGGAAGTTCGTCAGCTTCGTCTCGTTCACGTCCAGATCGCCGCGCAGGAACACGATCACGTAGCCGTCGTCGGCGTTCTTCTGATAGACCACCGCCTTGACGCTCTTGAGAGGCGAGGAACCGAGGAAGTCGCAGACCGCCTCGATGGTGTGCGCGTCGGGCGTGTGTACCTTTTCCAGCGGCGCGGATTCGGCGTCGCGCTCGTTTTCGACAATACTCTCCGCCGCTTCCATGTTGGCTCTGTAATCACACTCGGAGCAGATGGCGATGGAATCCTCGCCGATGGGAGTAAGGAGCATATACTCATGGCTGATCGAGCCGCCCATCATGCCGGAATCCGACTTGACCGCCACGGTCTCGGGGATGCCGGCGCGCGCGAAGATGCGCTGATAGGCTTTGTAGCACTCGGCGTAGTATTTTTCAAGGTCCTCCTGCGAGGTATGGAAGGAATAGGCGTCCATCATCGTGAATTCGCGCACGCGGATGAGGCCCGCGCGGGGTCTCGCCTCGTCGCGGAACTTGGTCTGGATCTGATAGATCATGAACGGATAGCGGTTGTAGGTCGCGCCGTATTCGCGCACGAGCTGCACCGCGGCTTCCTCGTGGGTCATGCCCAGCACCATCGGCGCGTCGTTGCGGTCTTTGAAGCGGCAGAGGGAGTTGTCGATCGACTCGTATCTGCCGGACTCCTGCCAGAGCGAGGCGGGCATCACGACGGGGAACTGCACTTCCTGACCGTCGATTTTATCCATCTCCTCGCGCAGGATGTTTTCGATCTTCTTCGTGATGCGGCGAAGCGGCATATAAGAGGAATAAATGCCGTTGGCGACCGCTTTGATATAGCCGCCGCGCACCATGAACGCGTGGGAGTCCACCACGCAGTCGGAGGGTTTCTCCTTGAACCGCTCGCCGACGAGAACGCTTAATTTCATGAAATATACCTTCTTTGCTTGATTACTGAAATTGTATTTTAACATATTATCACGGGAGATACAAGGGATTTTTCAAAAATAACCCCGCGGCGGAATCCGACGCGGACAGGCGCGTCTCCGGCGCGCGGGGCGCGGAGCGGAAAGTACGAAAAAAATCGGACGCTTTGACGAATTTTCGCAAGAAAATTTGGTAAAACTGTTGACAAGCGGACGGCGGGTATGCTAATATATGATTCTGCAATGCTGGTTTTTTGCGGTTTTTCGGGTAAAAAACGGCGAATTGCCGGCTTTGGCAGAATGTGTATACCGGCATTATTGCCGTCACTATACAAATTTTCAGGAAAGGAGGAAAAAACTTGCCAACCTTTAATCAGCTGGTTCGCAGCGGCAGACAGGACAAGATCTATAAGTCCAAGGCTCCCGCTCTGGGAAAGGGGCTGAACTCTCATAAGAACATTATGACCGACCACAACTCCCCCCAGAAGAGAGGCGTGTGCACCGTCGTCAAGACCGACACCCCCAAGAAGCCCAACTCTGCGCTCAGAAAGCTGGCGAGAGTCCGTCTGACCAACGGCATGGAGGTGTCCGCGTACATCCCCGGCGTAGGTCACAACCTTCAGGAGCACTCCGTCGTTCTCATCAGAGGCGGCCGTGTGAAGGACCTCCCCGGCGTGCGTTACCACATTATCAGAGGAACGCTCGATACGCAGGGCGTTTCCGGCAGGATGCAGGCGCGCTCCAAGTACGGTGCGAAGCGTCCGAAGGCGGGTAAAAAGTAATTTACCGCAACAATCAGACAATCTTCTTGCAGGCTGAGCGAAAGCTCTCCCAATGTAAGGTTTATATATATCATTATATATATGGCCTTCATTGGCGCCACGGGAATTTGTCACTCGAGTACCTATGATTTTCATTCTATATGAAGGAGGGAAGCGAAGTGCCAAGAAGAGGCCAGACAGCAAAACGTGACGTTTTGCCCGATCCGCTTTACAATTCCAAATTGGTCACGCGTCTCATCAACAGCGTCATGTACGACGGCAAGAAGGGCGTTGCCCAGAAAATCGTTTATGATGCCTTCGACATCATAAAGGAGAAGACCGGCAAGGATCCCCTTGAAGTCTTTGAGGCTGCGATGGAGAACGTCATGCCTTTGCTTGAGGTAAAGGCGCGCCGTGTCGGCGGTTCGACCTATCAGGTGCCCATGGACGTGCGTCCGGAAAGACGCCAGACGCTGGGTCTGCGCTGGATCACCAACTATGCGCGTGCCCGCAGCGAGCGCACCATGAAGGAAAGACTCGCAGGCGAGATCATGGACGCCGTGAACGAGACCGGTTCCGCGTTCAAGAAGCGTGAAGACACGCACAAGATGGCAGAAGCCAACAAGGCGTTTGCTCATTTCCGCTGGTAATCAGCCGTCAGTCATTTTTCGTTATTACTATTTTATAGGAGGAACAATATGCCGAGACAGGTATCTCTTGAGCTCACTCGTAATATCGGTATCATGGCGCATATCGACGCCGGCAAGACCACTACGACCGAGCGCATTCTGTATTATACGGGCATCAACCATAAAATAGGCGAAACGCATGACGGAACGGCTACCATGGACTGGATGGCGCAGGAGCAGGAGCGCGGCATCACCATTACATCCGCCGCGACGACCTGTTTCTGGAAAGACCATCGCATCAATATTATTGATACTCCCGGTCACGTTGACTTCACCGTGGAGGTGCAGCGCTCCCTGCGCGTACTGGACGGTTCCGTTACCGTTCTCTGCGCGAAGGGCGGCGTTGAGCCCCAGAGCGAGACCGTATGGCGTCAGGCAGACGAATACAAGGTCCCGCGCATGGTCTACGTCAACAAAATGGACATTATGGGCGCGAATTTCTACAATGTTCTCGACATGATGAAGGACAGGCTCAAATGCAACGCCGTCCCGATTCAGCTCCCCATCGGCGCAGAGAGCAGTTTCAAGGGCATTATCGACCTTGTGGAGATGAACGCCACGATGTACCTTGACGAAAAAGGTACGCAGACTGAAATCGTCGATATCCCCGAGGATATGCGCGAGCTTGCGGACAAATACCGCGCCGAGCTGATCGAGCACGTCGCCGAGCAGGACGACGCGCTTCTCGAAAAGTATTTCGAGGGCGAGGAGCTCACCGTCGACGAGATCAAGTCATGCATTCGCAAGGCCACCCTGGCCAATGCAATGGTTCCCGTCGTCTGCGGAACGTCCTACCGCAACAAGGGCGTCCAGAAGCTGTTGGACGCGATCGTGGATTATATGCCCGCGCCGACGGATATCGAATCCGTGCGCGGCGTCAATCCGAAGACCGACAAGGAAGAGGTGCGGCACCCGTCCGACGACGAGCCCTTCTCCGCCCTGGCGTTCAAGATCGCGACCGACCCCTTTGTCGGAAAGCTTTGTTTCTTCCGGGTTTATTCCGGCGTAGCCGCCGCAGGCACCACCGTATACAACTCCACCAAGGATAAGTCCGAGCGTCTCGGGCGCATCCTGCAGATGCATTCGAATCACAGGCAGGATATCGACTGCTGCTACGCGGGCGATATCGCCGCGGTCGTCGGCGTGAAGAACACCACGACGGGCGACACCTTCTGCGACGCGAAGCATCCCATCATCCTTGAATCCATGAATTTCCCCGACCCGGTCATCCGCGTGGCGATCGAGCCCAAGACGAAGGCCGGTCAGGAGAAAATGGGCATCGCGCTTGCGAAGCTCGCCGAAGAAGACCCCACGTTCAAGTGCTTCACCGACGAAGAGACCGGCCAGACCATCATCGCCGGCATGGGTGAGCTGCATCTTGAGATCATCGTGGACCGTCTCCTGCGCGAATTCAAGGTCGAGGCGAACGTGGGCAAGCCCCAGGTCGCCTACCGCGAGACGATTTCCAAAGCCGCGGATACCGACACGAAATACGCGCGTCAGTCCGGCGGCCACGGTCAGTACGGTCACGTCAAGCTGCGCATCGAGCCGAACCCCGGCAAGGGCTATGAGTTCGTCAACAATATCGTCGGCGGCGTCATTCCCAAGGAGTTCATCCCCGCCGTCGAGGCGGGCGTCAAGGGCGCGATGCAGTCGGGCGTTCTCGCGGGCTATAACGTCGTCGACGTGAAGGTCACGCTTTACGACGGTTCCTATCACGAGGTCGACTCCTCCGAAATGGCGTTCAAGATCGCCGGTTCCATGGCGTTCAAGGACGCGATGCAGAAGGCGGACCCCGTTCTGATGGAGCCCATCATGAAGGTCTCGATCATCGTTCCCGACGATTACCTCGGCGACGTTTACGGCGACGTGAGCGGCCGCCGCGGCAATATCGTCGATACGGAGACGAGGGTCGGCGCGACCCAGATCAACGCGAACATCCCGCTGTCGAACATGTTCGGCTACGCGACGGATCTGCGCTCCAAAACGCAGGGCCGCGGCCAGTACGTGATGGAACCCAGCCACTACGCGCAGGTGCCTAAATCGATTGCGGAAGGGATCATCGGCGACAAGAGAAAATAAGCCGATTTTCCCGATGAAAATTTGATTTTCCTATTGAATTTAGATTTCATATCTGCTAAAATATAGGAAACCATTAGAATTCAAACGAAAAGGAGTTTATCACAATGGCGAAAGAACATTACAACCGAGCCAAACCTCACG
>JAFRTA010000340.1 GCA_017427315.1 Clostridia bacterium | reverse complement strand
TGGCTCTTATCGTTTTTGCAGACGCGCGTTTCAACGCCTTCTTCGGTGCAGGTCGGCGGAGTCGTGACCTTCCACTCGCCCCACGCGTGGCCGGTCGGGTTCAC
The DNA here is from genome assembly GCA_017427315.1 of Clostridia bacterium. Taxonomy (GTDB): domain Bacteria; phylum Bacillota; class Clostridia; order Oscillospirales; family Acutalibacteraceae; genus RGIG2774. The sequence goes on along the minus strand of JAFRTA010000340.1, from coordinate 8,512 downwards.
GTCCCGGGTCTGGACGTGGCTCTTATCGTTTTTGCAGACGCGCTTCTCGGAGCCTTTTCCCTCACAGGTGGGCGCTTTCGTTTCCGTCCAGGCGCCCCATTTGTGCCCGGTTGCCGCGACGGTTTCGGTGCGGGTCACCTTCGTCTTTCCCGCACAGAAAGCGCAGTAATACGTCCGCACGCCGGTTCCTTCGCAGGTCGGTGCGGTCGTGATCTCGCTGTCGCCGTCGCAATGCGTTTTATGGTGGAACGTAAAGTCGTCTTTCGTTTTGCCGCAAAGCGCGCCGCTGCCGAAAACGCCCGTTCCGTCGTCAAAAATACCCGTAACGTTGTTTGAAAGGTATACGTCCGCCGCATGCGCGTACGGGATCAGGTACACCTTGCAGGTATTCTGCAGCTTGCCCTTGGCGTCCACATCGCGGATATAGATGATTCCGTCGTCGGTGAAGAAACGGGACGAGGAAAGCTGGGATATCGTCACATTGACGTTCACCGCCGCAAGCTTCGTCAGATTTCCGAACGCCGCCTGCGGATACTCGATCGGGTTCGCGGGATCCTTCGTCGACGATTTGTCAATCACGGGCGACACAAACGTCAGGCCCGTGATGTCTGCGCCGTCCGCAAACGCGGAGGACGAGAGCCCTCCCGTCACGACCGTCGGATAGAACGCCGCGGCGCCGCTGACCGTGCCGGAATACGCCGTGTCGATATACTGCTTCGCGTCGTTCTTTTCCGAATAGGTATACGCCGACCTTGCGGGATTCATCGGGTTGATCGCCACGGAAACGGCAGTCTCCGGCAGCACGGAAATCTTGGAAGCAACCTCCGTTTTCGCCTCAACGATTTTCAGCTCGGTCGACGGCGCCGTTGTTTTCGAATACACCGTAAAGAAAAGCTGCGCCAACGGCAGTTCACTCGTATCCGCGCGGGTGATATCCGCCGCGACCAAAGCGGCGTCAGTCGCCATGAAAGAATAGGAAAGATAACTCTTGCCTTCTTCGCCCCCGTAATACGGCGCCGAATCAAGCGTATCGTTCAGCTTCGTAAGCTTGCTCTGCAGACCGATCGCGCCTGCCGTCACGGAATAAGACAACTTATCCTTAAAGGTCAGAACGTCGGGATCGTATTCGATCACGACGACGCCGCTCTGCAGACCTTTGATCGATTTTGCCGTCAGCGTGACGGCAAAGGTCGCGCCTTTAAACGCCGTCTGCGGTTTCAAGGCGTACGACGGCGCGGCGGCGAACGCTCCGATCGGGCCGATACAGCCGACGAGAAGCACGACGGTCAGTATCACGGAAAGGATCCTGTTCCCCGTTTTTTTCATGATGTGGCCTCCGTTTCGTCCGTTCGGGAAAAGGCTCCGGAACGGAATAGATTTTCTGATTATATCAATCATACCGCTTTTAATCAAAAAATACAATAGACAATATGTAAATAAATTATCCCCGGCTGCCGAGGAGCCGGTCTCCGTTGCGGTAAAAGATGTTTTTCCGGTCTTCGTCGCCGATATCCGCGCCGAGCACCATCCCGACGCCGTGCATCGTCGAGAACCACGGCAGGTCCGTGCCGAACAGCACCCGTTCGCTGCCCGCGGCGTTCACGATATCCTCAAGATACCCGCGCACGATCGGGATCGCGGTCAGCTCGAAATACACGTTCGGGTATTTTTTCAGCCGTTCCGCGCCTTCTTTCTGCCTGCTGAAGAACGAATGCCCGCAGATGATGCGGATCTCCGGGAACCGTTTCGCGATCGACTCCACGTTGTCGATCCCGTCCCACGCGGAGCCGCCCCAGGTGTGCAGCAGAAGGAATTTTTTCGTCTCGTTCAGGTATTCGTAATACGGATCGTGGACCGGATCGTCGACGGGAAAACGATTGTAGTCGCCCAGCAGCTTGAAGCCGACGTAAACGTCCGGGTTTTCGTCGACCTCGCGGATCTCCCGCTCCGGGTCGAGGCAGCGGGAATGGATGATGTGGTACGCCCGCAGCCGGTCGGGATATTTCCGTACCGCTTTCACGTTATACTGTTCGCCGTAGAGCGGATCGTCCAGCGCGAAATGCCCGCAGAAAAACAGGCTCTTCACGCCGTTGCGGTCCATATCCTTCACCATTTCGTCCGCGCTGCTGAACGGGAAATAGATCTCCGCGTGCTCGTCCATGTGGGCGTGAAAATCGCGGATCGGGCAGGGAAGAATCCCCGTACGCCAGAATTCGAGCGCAAGTTCGCTGTTTTTGTTGATCATTTCAATCCCGCCTCCTCAAGCATCTTTTCGAGATTTCCGCCGAAGATCTTCTCCCGCGCGCCGTCGGAGATCGCCGCCGAACGGACGACCGCCAGCATCGAGCCCGTATACCGATAGGGGAACGCCGTGCCGAACACGAGCTTTTCTTCGCCGAAGCGCGCCGTCATATCCTCCACGCCGCCCGCGTCCATCACATACGACAGATCGAGGCGCAGGTTTTCATAATGATACGCCAGCGGATAAAGCCGCCGGGCGTTGGGCCAGCAGTCCTGATCGGCGACGACGGCGGTCAGCCCGGGGAATTCCGCCATGACCCGGTAGATCTGATCCATCCAGATCCCGTTCGCGGTGTTCAGGAGCACCGGGATCTTCTTTTGCTGCAGCACGTCGAGCGTTTCGCCCATGGTCAGTGCGTTCAGCTCGTAGCGGTGCGTGCGGGGCGAAAGATATACCGCGCCGATCCTGTTTTCTTTCATCGCCGCGGGCAGATCTTCCGGCTTCGGCGTCTCGTCGGTATAGGGCGGGAGCACCGCCCACACGCCGTATAGGTCAAACTTTTTCGCCTCATCGCTTTTTACGCAGCGGGCGACGAAATCATTGCCGTAATTCACGCCCACGGTGCTGCTGTAGCCGCAGCGCACCAGACCGCCGCCGATCCCGCATCGGCCGAGTTCCTCCAGAAGCTCGGCAAAGGTATCGCAGTTTTGATACGGCTCGCCGTTGTTGGTCGCGCCGAAATTCAGATTGCAGTCGAGAATCTTCATACACATACCCCCGGAAAATGTTTCTTCTATATTCTAACACATCCATCCGCAAATGTATATATTTTTTATGAAATAGGGGATTTATTTTTCCGCCGCGGTATGCTATGATGAAAAAAAACGCAGGGAGCGGATCAGTATGTACCGAATCGGACAGGAAGAAAAAGACGCGGTCGCGCGCGTGATCGACACCCGCGATCTGTTCAAGATCAACAACGGCATGCACGAGACCGAGCAGTGCGAGGCGCTGATGCGCGATATCTTCGGCGTGAAGCGCTCGCTGCTGATGACCTCGGGGCTTTCGGCGCTGACAAGCGCGCTGATCGGCATGGGGATCGGCCCCGGCGACGAGGTGATCGTACCGGCGTATACCTACATCGCCACGGCGATGGCGGTGGTGCAGGCGGGCGCGATCCCGGTCATCGCGGATGTCGACGAGACGCTGACGCTCGATGCGGACGCGGCGGAAAAGAAGATCACCGACCGCACGAAATGTATCATACCCGTACATATCCAGGGCTTCCCCTGCGATATGGACCGCATCTGCGCGGTCGCGGAAAAGCACGGGCTGTTCGTGCTCGAGGACGCCTGCCAGGCGGACGGCGGTGCCTATAAAGGGAAACGCCTCGGCACGATCGGGAACGCCGGCGCGCTGAGCTTCAACCAGTTCAAAATCATCACCGCGGGCGAGGGCGGCGCGCTGCTCACCGACGACGATAAAATTTACGAAAGAGCGCTGATCTACCACGACGCCAGCGCCATCGCGTTCTTCGGCGACCAGCTCAAGGACGTGACGGAACCCCAGTTCTGCGGCACGGAATGGCGCACCAACGAGGTCGCCGCGGCGATCCTGCACCAGCAGTTCCTGAAGCTGGACGGGATCCTTGCCGATCTGAGAAAAAACAAAAAGCTGCTCGCCGAGCGCCTCGCGCCGAAGTACAGCTTCAATCCCTCGCACGATATAGAAGGCGACTGCGGCACGACCCTGCCGGTGATCTTCGATACCGAAGAAGAAGCGCGCGCGTTCGCCGCGAAGGCCGCGCAGGCGAAGGTCGGCAATTATCTGCCCATCGACACGGGCAAGCACATCTATAACCACTGGACGGCGATCCTCGAGAAGCGCGGCGCGCTGCACCCGCTGATGGACCCGTTCAAGCACCCCGCCAACGCGCCCTTCGTGCCGGATTACCTGCACGAGGATTACCCGAAGACCCTCGACCTGCTGGCGAGGACGACGTATCTGCTGATCGACCCGGAATGGACGGAAGCGCGGCTCGACGAGATCGCGGAAGCGCTGTAAATTCTGATTTGTCGCTCCGCGATAAATCAGAATTTACCTCAAAGGAGATTTTCCATGAGCCTGAAAAAGATCCTCGCCCTGCTGCTGGCGCTGCTCGCGGTCGTCACGGTATTCACGTCCTGCGCCGAGAACGTACAGGAGATCATCGACGTCGTCGAGAACGAGCTCGACGTGGACCTGCCGGACGTGGACCTGCCGGACGACGCGCCGGAAATCACCGAAAAAGCCAACGCGCCGCCCGCGGCCGACGCGCCGACGGAGAGGCCCGACGGCAGAGAAGACGCCGCGATCGACGAGGACGGCGTATACGACCAGAAGGACGACGTGGCGCTGTATATCCATACCTTCGGCAAGCTGCCGAAGAATTACATTACGAAAAAACAGGCGCAGGCGCTGGGGTGGCAAAACGGCAGCCTCGAGCCATACGCGCCGGGCAAGTGCATCGGCGGCAGCCGGTTCGGCAACTACGAGGGGCTCCTTCCCGACGCGCCGGGGCGGTATTACACCGAATGCGATATCGGCACCCTCGGCAAATCGAAGCGCGGCGCGAAGCGGATCGTGTTCTCGAACGACGGGCTGATTTATTACCCCGACGACCACTACGAGAGCTTCACACTGCTATACGGGGAGGACTGACGATGAACGTGGTATTTCTCGACGGCGCGCGCCTTACGGACGCGAAAGACGTGTTCGACGCATTCCGCGCGTCGCTCCCCTTTGCGGAGCCGTTCGCGGACAATCTCGACGCGCTGCATGACGCGCTGACAAGCCTCACGGAGCCCGTCGGCGTGATCGCGGTCAACACGGAGGCTCTGAAAAAAGCCCTCGGCAGACGCGCCAAAGGCTTTCGGAGATTGATGGACGACCTGAAAAGGGAAATGCCGACGTTTTCTTTTACGGACGAACCGTTCCGATCCTGATTCACCGGACACAGCCTTTTTACCAAAACGAAACGGACGCGGCGGTTTCCCGTCGCGTCCGCGTTTTTTCATCTGTTCAGGCAGAACGGCATCGTTCGGGTGTGCGCATCACGCAGCAGATTTTTCGTCGGGCGGTACGGCTGTTCCGCCGGCAGCCCGAACGCTTATCCGGGAAATGATGCGCAGGACGACGGGACAAAGCGCAAGCGGGACGCGCGTCTGTCTTTGCGCAGCGCTGCCTTAATTGCCGTAATCCGTCGCGATATTGATGTTGTAGCACAGCGCGCCGACGTTGCGGAAGGGAACGCGGTCGCCGTTCCGGTCGAAATTGAACGAGGTATACATGCAGACCACGAACGGTTTATTCGCGTAAACGATGGCGCAGTCGTGGAAGCCCTTGGTCGCCTTGCCGCCGTTGCCCCACTTGTGCAGCGCCGTCACGCCCTTGGGAATCCCGCCGCAGAGCAGGTTCGTGCCGGTGTTCTCTTCGTTGTCCCGGTTCATCTGCCACTTGATATGCCTGCTGTAATCGCTGTTTCTTTCACAGTAGCGGTAAATATCGCGGTACAGGATCGACATATCCTGCGCGCTCGTCTCGCCGAAGATATACGAGCCCAGGCGCAGATTCGCGCCGAGCGCGGCGGCGTTGTCGTTGAGCACTTTGTTGCCGAAATGATTGAACAGCATCTGATAAGCCGTGTTGTCGCTGTAAGTCAGGGCGAACCGCACCAGATTCGCAATCGTGAACTTCGTTCCGTTCGCGTATCCGGAAAGCCGGTGCCCGTTCCACTTTGCCGACGCGGTGAGCGTCAGCTTGGTGTCAAGCGAGATGCCGTTCTGCTCCATATACGCAAGCGCCGCCTTGCAGTAAGGCGCTTTGACCGTGCACTGCGTGCGGTAGACGCGCGAGCCGTTGAACGAGACGTAATACTTCCCGTCCACGTCCGTATAGTAAAACGTGCCGGTATTCTTGAAATTGCGGCAGTATTCCTCCAGCTCTTTAATCTGCGGGAACACGGCGGGGTCGTCGATATTGGTCGAGAAGCCGTCCAGCGTCGGCTCATACTTCCGGTAACCGTATGAGGAGACCGTTTTGTCGGGCTCGGCTACCGTCTTGTCAAATTCCGTTTTCCGGTCGAGGCGCGCGCACAGCCGCAGCACCGCGCGGGCGTCGGTCGAATTGACCTTGCCGTTTTTATCCGTATCGGCAAGCACGCACTGCTCGTTCGTAAAGGTAATCAGCCGCGCGGAGAACCGCAGCACCAGCCGTGCGTCGGAGGACGTGACGCGGAAATCCTTATCCACGTCGCCGTAATACAGAATCTTCGGGGGCTCCGTCGTCGGGGGCTCCGTTGTCGGTTCGTCGGTGGTCGGAGGCTCCGTCGTGGGTTCTTCCGTCTCCGGATGCCCGGTCGTTGCGGGGACTTCCGTCACCGGCGCTTCGGTCGTTGCGGGGACCTCCGTCGCCGGCGCTTCGGTCGTTGCGGGGACTTCCGTCGCCGGCGCTTCGGTCGTTGCGGGGACTTCCGTCGTCGGCGCTTCGGTCAGGCCGGGCTCTGCGTCCGTCGCGAATACGGGCGTCACAAAGCCGAAGCACAGAATTGCGGTCAAAAGAACAGCGATCGTTTTTTTCATGGCAAACCTCTGATGAATAGATTTATCTGCATAGATTAGAGCAATCGAAAGGAAAAAAGGTTTATAATAATTGTATCATAAAATTCCCGTCTGTCAATTCCGTTTTTTACGATTCGGCGCAAAATATTTTATCCGTGGGGACGGACTGCATTTTGCACAAATTTCCCCGCAGATTTTTGTGTTTCGATTTTTTTGGATTTTATTGCATTCTCCTCAATAAACGGTATAATTAGATTGTCGTAATATACGGCAATATGCGCAAAAGGAGATTCCAATCATGGCAGAAAAACTGAAAATCGGCATCATCGGCTGCGGCGGCATCGCGAACGGGAAGCACATGCCCTCACTGAAAAAAATCGACGAGGTCGAGATGGTCGCATTCTGCGATATCATCCGCGAGCGCGCGGAGAAAGCCGCGAAGGAATACGGCACGCCCGACGCGAAGGTCTATGAGGACTACAAGGAGCTGCTTGCCGATCCCGCGATCGACGTGGTGCACGTCTGCACGCCGAACCGCTCCCACAGCTTCATTACGGTCGACGCGCTCGACGCGGGCAAGCACGTGATGTGCGAAAAGCCGATGGCGAAGACGAGCGCCGAGGCGAAGGCGATGGTCGACGCCGCGAAGCGCAACGGCAAGCTCCTCTCGATCGGTTATCAGAACCGACAGAATCCCGAAAACATTTACGCCAAGCAGGTCTGCGAATCCGGCGAGCTGGGCGAGATCTACTACGGCAAGGCGGTCGCCATCCGCCGCAGAGCCGTACCGACCTGGGGCGTGTTCCTGAACGAATACGAGCAGGGCGGCGGCCCGCTCATCGACATCGGCACCCACGCGCTCGACCTGACGCTCTATATGATGAACAACTACGAGCCGAAGATGGTCGTGGGCAACACCTTCCGCAAGCTCGCGGACCAGACGCAGGCGGCGAACGCCTGGGGCGACTGGGACCCCGAGAAGTTCACCGTCGAGGATTCTGCGTTCGGCTACGTCGTGATGAAAAACGGCGCGGTCGTCACCGTGGAGGCGAGCTGGGCGCTGAACGTGGCGAAGGCGTGCGAGGCGGCGTATATCCTCTGCGGCGACAAGGGCGGCATCGACAACGTGCTCGACGGGCTCAAGATCAACTACGTCAAGAACAACCGCCAGGTCATCGAGCGCCCGGATATGAACTCCGGCGGCGTGGCGTTCTACGCGGGCAGCGGGAACCCCAGCTCCTCGGAGCTTGACGCGCGCATCTGGATCGACGCGGTCCTCGGCAAGCGTCCTCAGTGCGTCTATCCCGAGCAGGCCTATGTGGTCACCCAGATCCTCGAGGCGATCTATACCTCGGCGAAGACCGGCAAGCCGGTTTATTTTGATTAAAATCTGATTTGTCGGGCAGAGCCCGACAAATCAGATTTTAAGTCCCGAGTACCGAGACCCGAGTCCCGAGGTGCTGGAATCTGCGCAGAATAATGATAAAGAAACTGTGGTTTATCTCAGTTTTCACCAAGTCGCACAGACTTTAAGTCTGTATCTTGGGTCTCGGGTCTTGAGTCTCGAGTCTGTAAATTCTGAATTGTCGCCCTGCGACAATTCAGAATTTACAGTTGCCCCAAGAGTCTCCCTCTTTCGGTTCCTTTCAAGCAACTAACAACGATCAACAAG
>JAFRTA010000339.1 GCA_017427315.1 Clostridia bacterium | reverse complement strand
GCCGCCGCACATTTTTGTGCTTTTGTCAAGTCTTTTTATGTAATTTCTTTGATTTTTTCGCGTTTTTTTCAAAAAAAAGAGTCTCCACATTTCTGTGAAAACTCTTATTCTTTGGTTTGTCTTTAACTTAATGACATTGGCAGAACGCGCCCCGTTCTTTTTTAATGTAATGGTTATTTCGCGGCGATATCCAAATCGGGCAGCAGCTCGATCTTTGCGCTGTGGCGCAGGATCAGCCGCGCGTCGCCCGCCTGGACCTTGCCGTTTCGGTTCGCGTCCGCCAGCTCCAGCGTGAGCGTGTCGGCGGGATCCAGACGCGCCGAGATGCGCAGCGCGGCGCGCGCGTCTTTCGCGTTGACCTTGCCGTCCTTGTTCACGTTGCCGAGTTTGTAGGTCTTGCCGGGCTGATCGGCGGGTTCTGTGGTGCCTTCTTCGGGTGCCGTGGTGACCTCGTCCGGATTCGTCGTTACCTCGCCGGGCGTCACTTCGCTCGTGGTCTCGACCGGCGGAGTGACCTCGCTTGTGGTTTCGACCGGTGGCGTAACTTCACTTGTCGTTTCGACGGGCGTGACTTCACTTGTGGTCTCGACCGGTTCGGTCGTCTCGTCCTCGACCGGTCCCCAAACCGCGTATACGGTCAGATCAAAATGCAGGACCGTGTCTTCCGCGATCTCATGGGTGCCGTCGGGATCGTTATACCAGCCGTCGAATGTATATCCGTCCCGGCTCGGCACGGGCAGCGCGCCCGCCATGGGCAGTTCCCACTGCGCGTAAAGGGTGATATCGTCGTTGACGTCAAACTCCGAGGAAGGCAGATACGTAGTCGCGCCGCCGTCCGGGTCGGTGTTCCAGGAGGTGAATTCCGCGTCGAGGGTCACGGATGCGGGATCGACCGTGCCGCCGCAGGGGTCGAGGGTGACGGTCACGCTGCGCGTGGGGATCGTATCGGGCAGAACGATCATCTCGCCGTCGGTCTTCACGATTGCCTCGGGCGCGCCTTCGCCGCCGTTCGCGTCAAAGCTCAGGGTGTGCTTCGGTATTTCGGACCAGTGCGCGTAAAGCGTGAGGTCAAAGTGCAGGACAAGATCCGGGGAGACCGCGTATCCGTTCAGCGGGTCGGTGAACCAGCCGTCGAAGGCGCTGCCCTTGCGGGTCGGCGTCGGCAGGTCGCCCGCCTTGGGAAGATCCCAGTTCGCGTAGAGCGTGACGTCTTCGCCCTTTGTATATTCCGCGCCGGGGGCGTATGCTTCGCCCGCGCCGTCTTTATCGGTGTTCCAGTTGACGAACGCAGCGTCGAGCTTGATCGTCGCGGGGTCGACTTCGCCGTCAATGGGGTCGAGCGTCACCGTGACGCTGCGCTCGGGCGTTGTCTCGGAGAGCTTGATCTGCTGATAGTAAAGCGCGCTCTGCGCCTCGGGAGCGCCGGAGCCGTCGTTTGTGTCGTAGGTCACGGTGTAGCGCGCCTTTGCGCCGTAATGTATGATCGCATTCAGAAGGGGTTCGTTCCCGACCGGATCGATCGACGGTTTGAGCGCGGCCCACTGCTCCTCGGTGCCGCCGTAATAAACGGCGGTCAGGTTATCGTTGTATGCAAAGGCGTTTTCCCCGACCTCGGTCAGCGATGCGGGGAGATAGACCGTTTTCAGCGTCTTGCGGTTTTCAGCGTCAAGACCGAAGTCTGCTGCGGAGCCTTCGCAGATCTTCAGAACATTATCGGGGATGACGAGGTTCTCAATGGGGCAGCGCTGGATCGCGCAATAAGAAAGCTCTCCGAGCAGCTCGGGCAGAATGATCTCGGTCAGATTCTGATTATGATGAATCGCGTCCGGGGCAAAAGCCTTAACGCTCTCCGGCACCGTATAGGATGCGCCGGTCTTGCCTTCGGGATAACAGATAAGCGTCGTCTTGTCCGCGGAGAAGAGCACGCCGTTCTCACTTGCGAAGTTTTCGCTGCCCTCGGCGACGAGGATTTCCGTCAGGCCGTTCGCCTGGGAGAATACGTTCTCGCCGATCTCGGTCAGGCTCTTCGGCAGGGTGACCGTCGTAAAGCTCTCGCACATATTGAACGCGCCGTTGCCGATCTTTTTCAGTCCCTCGGGCAGAAGGATCCCGCCGAGCGACCTGCAGGCGATAAACGCCATATCGCCGATGCTTTCCAGCCCTTCGTGCAGCGTCGCGGAAGTGAGCGAGTAACAGCCGCGGAACGCAAGCTCGCCGATCGATTTGACGCCGCCGGGGATATCGATCGTTTTCAGGGAATTGCATTCAAGGAAGCAGCCCTCGGGAATTTCCGTCAGCGCTGCGGGCAGAAGGATGTTTTCGAGGCTCCGGCAGTGCGCGAACGCCTCCTTGCCGAGATGCGCGACGGTGTCGGGCAGCGTGACGGTTCCGCCCAGATTGGAAAGGTGCCGGAACGCGTTGTTGCCGATCGACGTGATGCCGCTCGCCACGGTCATGGAAGTGATCGCGAAGCTCCAGGCGTTCCACGGGCACTGGTTGTCGGGGATCTCCGTCTTCGGCCCGTCGGGTTCGACCTCGAGCAGCCCGGAGGCGTAGACCGTCCATTTGACGTCGGAATCGGTCACGGTTCCGGTCGCGAGGATATTATCGGTAATGCAGTGCCATGTCGCGCCGGTGAGCTTGCCGTTGCCGACGCTGGCGCCCGCCTTGAGCGCGTCCGCGGCGGTCGTGTCGCCGAGGAAATACACGTCGGCAAGGGCGTCGCAGTCGGCGAACGCCGAGACCTCGACGGTGGTAACGCCGCCCGGGATCACGATCTTCGTCATATTTTTACAGCCGTCGAAGACGTTTTCACGGATCGCCGTGACGTGCGGCGGCACGGCGAACGCCGTCAGGCTGTCGCAGCCTCTGAAGCAGTAGGCGCTGATCTCGGCGACGCTGTCCGGCAGCGCGAGGAAGAGATCTTTGCAGCCGTCGAAGCAGTTATAACCGAGCGTCGTCAGCGTGGAATGCTCCGCGTCGCGGAAGACGAACCGTTCCAGCGCCTCGCATTCAAGGAATGCGCCGCTGCCGAAGGTCTTGACCGTTGCCGGGACGGAGACGTCCGTGAGCTTTTTCGCGTAGGCGAAAGCGTAATCTCCGATCTCCTCCACGCCGTCGGGGATCGCGCAATCCGTCGCATAGTCGCCGTTTTTCTTTGCGGGGAACTGGACCAGCGTCTTGCCGTCTTTCGAATAAAGAACGCCGTCCTCCGATTTGAAATACTCGTTCCCGTCCGCGACCGTGATCGATCGCAGCTCCGCGCTCAGGAACGCGCAGGGCAGGATCTCTTTGACGCTTGCGGGGATCTCGACGTTTTCGAGCGCGGCGTCGCGGAACGCGTTCTCCCCGATCGTCGTCATCGTCGCGGGCAGGTCTGCCTTCCGCAGCTTCTCGCAATCGCGGAACGCTTCCTTGCCGATCACTTCAAGATTCTCGGGCAGCGTGAGCGTTTCCAGCGCCTCGCAGCCGGAGAACGTCTCTTCTCCGATCGTCTTGACGCCCTTGGAAAAAGTGACTTTTGCAAGCGTCGTGCAGCCTTTGAAGGCGAGTTCGCCGAGCTCCGTCAGTCCCTCGGGAAGCTCCGCTTTTTTCAGCATCTCGCAGGCGTAGAACGCGCAGTCGCCGATCGAGACAAGACCCTTCGGCAGCGAGATCGTCTCCAGCGCGCCGGCGCAGTCGAATGCGCGCGCGCCGATCGACGTGACGCCCTTTTTGACGACGAGGGATTTGATATCGCTGAAATGCGGGTACCAGGGCGCGTCCGACGCGGATGAGAAATCCTTCATCGCCGCGGGAGAAGCCGCGTCCTTCGGCGCGATCGTCAGAACGCCCGCGTCGTCCAGCGACCACGTCAGGTCCGTGTCGCAGTCTCCGCTGTCGACAACGCCCGCGTATACGGTGAGCCCCGGGGCGAAAAGCCCCAGCAGCAGCGCAAGCGTCAGCAGCGCCGACAGCAGTCGGTTCGATTGTCTTTTCACGGGAATGACCTCCTTTATCCATATAAACGTATGCGCAAAAAGAATTTTATTTGGCTATTTCATTATACCGAAAAAATCGAAAAAATAAATTGACATTTACAATGAGATATCAGCGTTGTTTTTATGTGATTCGACGCAAATAAAAATCTCCCGGGGCCGGCCTCGGGAGACGGGATATATTTATCTGACGATCAGATCGGCGTAGATCGGGAAGTGGTCGGAGACGAACCGCCTGTCGACGCCCTCGGTGACGACGCGGAAAGTCTTCGCCTCGATCTTATCGTAATACAGAACATAGTCGATGATGGCATTCTCGTGCGTCTCGGGATGCGCGGCGTGGAAGGTGCCGTAATAAACCGAATCCTCCGCCGTCTTGCGCGCGTCGGCGAAATACGAAGTCATCGTGCGGTACGCTTCGCTCGTGTCGTAGACGTTCATATCCGCGGTGAAGACGATCGCCTTTCCCGTAGGCATCGTGCTGCGTACGAAGTCGATGATCTCCTTCGCGCCGTTCTTCTGCGCCTGCGGGCCTCTGTGGTCGAAGTGGGAATTGATGTGGATATATTCTTCGCCGTTGTATTTGTTCTTCAGCGCCGCGTAGGTGAAGACGCGTTTGCAGGCGCCGTCCCAGCCGAGGGAGGGCTCGTCGGGCGTTTCGGAGAGCCATTTCGTGTCGCCGTAGCGCAGCGTCCAGCGCTCTTTTTTGTAGAACACCGCGCAGCTCTCGCCGGTGCCGTCACCCTCGCGCTCTTTGCCGATGAAGCCGTAATCGGGCAGCATCGCTTTCAGCGCCTCCATCCACGCGGGCGTCGCCTCCTGCACGCCGAAGGAATCGGGATCGATCTCGAGGATCTTCTGTACGACAAGGCGGATACGGTCCTTCATCTCGACGCCGTTGACGTCGGCGCAGCGGATGTTGAACGAACAGACGCGCACCGTGCCATCCTGCTTTTCGGTGACGCCGATCTGCGGGAAAGCGTCCGCATCGTAGGCGTCGCCCCAGGTCTTGTTTGAGAAAGACGCGAAGAAGGAGAGGATCGCAAGGAAAAGGGAGATGATTTTCTGGAAGAGCATCGTCGGGGGCTCCTTTCTTATTTTGAAATTATGAGATCGTGAGGTCGTGAGATCGTGAAACCACGATCTCACGTTTTTTTACGGACCGGAACAAGACAAATGATCAGCGTCGCCGAAATGATCAGCATAAACCCGAGCGTGAGCCGCAGGGAGAGGCTGTCGTACCCCAACCAGATGGAAAACACCGCCGCGAATACGGGTTCCGTGCAGGAGAGCACCGAGATCGTCGTCGCTTTCAGATGAGACTGGGCGAACGCCTGGATCAGATACGTGATCGCGGAGGACATCACGCCGACGTATAAAAGCCATAAGATCGACGCCCTCAGATCGGCGGAGGCAAACCGCTCGCGCTCGAAGACCGCGGCGCCGAGAAAACCGAGCGCCGAGGGCAGGGCAAGCTGAAAGACGG
>JAFRTA010000338.1 GCA_017427315.1 Clostridia bacterium | reverse complement strand
CGATATCACCGTCCTTGAGGTCGGCGATCAGCTCGAAGACAGCGGCACGTCTGTACAGACCGGCGAAACGGGCAATTACCCCTACACGGTTTCTTATGACTTGGGCGAGCCCTCCGGTCCCGCGCGCAACATCAGGACCGATACGGTGACCAATACCCGTCCCGGTATTCGCATCGTCAAGACCGACGCGAACGGGAACCCGCTTTCCGACGCTGTATTTACTCTGACGTACGTGAAGGACGGCAGGGATACGGATCTGCTCTATTCCTACTATTATTCCGCCTCCGACGGTCTGATCACCACCGCTTATCCCGAAAACAACGTAACGTATACCCTTACCGAGGTCGCCACGCCGGAGGGATACACGTCGACGATCGAAAATGTTGCATTCACGCTCAGCGGCGACGTGCTGACCGTCACCCCGAACGACGACGACACGGTGAAGGTCTCGGCGAAAGACGCCGAAACCGGAATGATCACGGTCGCGATTAAGAACTTTGAGTCCGATTTCAGCGCGGTCAAGACCGACAAGAGCGATAACCCGATCGAAGGCGCGCACTTCGCGCTTTACCGTGAGGTGATCGGCGTTTACGGCGCGAGAAAAGACTATCATCCCATGACCGGATACGCCGATCTCGTGACGGACGCGCAGGGCGTGATCCCCGGGATCGACTTCACCCTTCCCGCAGATACGTATTATCTCACCGAGACGAAGGCTCCCGTCGGCTTTGCGAAGCTGACGGAGGATATCAAATTCTCCGTGAATGAGACCGGACATGTGACGATTCTTTCCGACGGGCATGACGATCTGCTGAAGGGCAGCGAGACAGAGGATCATAAATGGACCTATAAGCTGAAGATCCCCAATGAAAAATCCTTCAAATCGCTGTCGCTCAATCCCCAGACGCTGGTCGCGGACTACGGTCTCGATATCAAGTACAATGTGACGACCAACAACTTTGACGTCAAAGCCGGATCCGAATACGTTTATATCGGCATCTGCCCGGTGGAGTATTTCGATCCATCCGGTACGCAGACGCTGCCACCGGAGTTCATTTCGCGCATCTATACGGATGAACAGCTCGAGGCGATGTATGCCGAAAATGAAGCGGATACGGAGGAAGAAGAGACAGAAGACGATTCATGGAAAACGGATGAAAACCGTCCCGCGCTGACCTATCAGGGCAAATACGGCACCCTGAAGCTGATAGACAACGGCATCGCGACTTATTCGATCAATTCGATGCACTTCACCGGCGAGGAGGAATTCTGCCTTGTCGCTTACGTAAGCAGGGTCGAAGGCACGACGACCAGGGTTTTCGCCTATGAAAAGCTCTCTTATCTGCCCGCGACGACGATCTATTACGAAGATAATTTCAGGTCTGTGGGGGAATACGTCGACGGCGTCGAGACTCCCGTAACCGGTCGGGGCTACGGTGAGTGGAGCGTTGTGTCGTCCGGTGAAAATGAGCAATTCCAGGCTGCGGACCTCGCGAATACCGACAGCGCCAACATCTTCGGTTACGATCCGCATTATACGGAGTGCGCGACCTATTCGAACAATACGGCGCACAAGGTTACCGTCGCGGACGTGAACCAGGGAAACAAGAATCTCAATTGGCCGTCTGTGAACTTTGATTTCGCGGGAACCGGCTTTGACGTGATCAGCGTCACGGGCGGCGATACCGGCATATTTGCCGTGTCTGTCTATAAAACGCATCTCGACGAAAACGGAAACATCACGAGCGTCGACAGTAATCCGTGCAAGAAGCTTTCCGTCGATACCTATTACGGTTCCGGTTACGGCAGACTGTATCTGAATACCGACGGGACTACGACGGTTACGCCCACGAATATGCCGTTGTATCTTGCGACGCAGGAGATCATCGATACCGGAACCGTCACGAGCCTTGTGCTTGCCAGCGGAAAATACATGACGCGCACCGTGACCTATTACGCGCCGGATAATTCGATCACGACGACGGCGTATTACTACGACGCATCTCATAATATCACCGATCAGGTGTATTACGTTGATAAAGAGACGGGTACGAACGTAGTTTCCGCGATCCCGGACGGTCAGCAGAATCAGTATAAACCGAATTACGCTTATGCTTACGGCGAGGGGTGGGCTTCGGATCCCGACGCTGCGGATTCCCTGTATCAGATCCCCGTTCTGCGTGTTAGCGGTCTGGATTACGGCTCTTACCGCGCTGTCATCCAGCCCAGATTTACCGAACGCAACCACCATTATGAGAGCTATTACGACGCGGAAAAGGACCGTACCTATAAGTTCTTCGATCTTTATGTCGACGCTTTCCGCATCTACGATCCCGCCGGCAACGGAGACGACGGCAACCTGACTTCGACCGTGGTGCAGGAGGCTTACGAGCATTCGAATGAAGCGTTCGAGAAGTTCTCCACGCTCAAAAACCTGGTTCTCGGCAGCGATACTCTGGGTTCCTTCGCTCCCGAAAACAGCGACGCTCTGACAGACGGCAACGTCCTGATCGACGGCGGCGTCGTGCTGAACTCGCAGCAGATCGAGGATTATGCAAAGTTCGGCCCGAACAACGAGCTGTATCTGAGCAACGGGATGTCTGTTGCGTTCAGTCTCACCTCCAGCATTGTTCCCTCCGATATTCAGGTACAGGTCAGAAAGATCGGCGCGAATACGCCTAAATTGAAAATCATTTACAGAAACAGCAAGGGCGTAATTTACAAGGCGGAGGTCAACGTCACAAGCGCGACGGATCTGAGCTATTCCCTGATGAAGCTGATCGGACAGAAAAATATCTCCTGGACGTCGAAGAAGGTCGGCGGCGTTACGCAGAATACGACCGGACTTATCATCATTTCGAACGCTTCAGCGTCGTCGAGCCTTCTCTCGATCACCAACCTGAAATGGACCTTCCCGAGACAGGGTGCAAATTTCATCATTCCCGACGGACAGTATAAGATCACCGTCGACAACAAGAATCTTCAGAATATCGGCGAAGTGATTGCATTCTCTGCGCAGAATACGACGATAACCGAAAATGAGCCTGCGCTGTACGCAGACGGCGATATCACCATGTCCGTCAACTCGAGCAGGAGCGTCAAGTCCCTCGTCGTCAGAGATAAAAACGGGAACCGGATCGACGAAAGCGTACTCAACATGACCTATTCGGATCTTGACGGCGAACAGCGGCTTTGGACCGTAACGGTCGAAGAAAGCGAGGATGATGATTATACCTTCCTGATCTCGGCGGCAAGCGACGGCATTGAGTCCGGCGAACAGCTTTCGATCAATGTTTCCGTCGATAACGATTATGACGACCAAACGCAGCCCGCTCCCGAAACCGATGTCAGCGAGCCGGATCAAACGGAGCCTTCTTCCGTTCCGCAGACGACCGAAACGGGCGAACAGCAAGAAGAGACCGAATCGGGCAGTATGCCGAAATTTGCCTCGTTGGCCGAAAAACTCGCAAACATGCTGCTTTCGCTTCTTCAACTGATCAAGCTGATCCTTTCGGTTTTCGGCGTCAACTTCTGACGACGCGCCGCACGTTTTTCCGCATAGGTTTACCGGGCGGAAAAAAGCAAAAATAATGAAAGAATGCCGGGTTCCCGACGGATCCGGTATTCTTTTGTTTTGATGAAAAGGAGTATATGTTATATAAGGATAAAAAAAATAAATAAGCTTTTTATATCATTTCCTGAAATTTACTGCGGAATTTGCGGTTTTTTTATTGTTTTTCTGTTGAATTTATCGAACATTGCTGTTATAATATAAAAGTTAATTATATTTATTTATATTAAGGAGTGAGAACGTTATGGTCGATATCCACTGTCATATCCTCGACGGCGTCGACGACGGTTCTTACTGCCTTTCCGAATCCGTTGAGATGGCGCGCATCGCCGTGGAAAGCGGAACAAAAACGATTGTCGCAACGCCGCACGCAAATATTCCGGATTCCGACGGAAATCTGTGGGGCAGAAGGCTGGAAGATAAGCTGTCGGCTCTGAACCGTGCGTTCGAAGATAATAAGATCCCTTTGACCGTATTGCCCGGTCAGGAAGTGTTCTGTTCCGGCGACGTTGTTTCACTGCTGAAGAACGGCGAGCTGATTACGCTGAACAAATCGAGGTATTTCCTCATCGAGTTTGATTTTTATTCGCGCTCCGAACTGATTGCAGATCAATGCGACGCGCTGCTCGCATACGGCGTTGTTCCCGTTGTCGCGCACCCGGAACGATACGAGGCGCTGAAAGAAAACGGGCAGACGGCATACCGTCTCAAAAAGAAAGGCTGCCTTCTGCAGCTCAACTGCGGCAGTCTTTTCGGTGCGTTCGGCAGGTCGGCGGCCAATGCGGCGCACGGTCTTCTGTCGGAATCGCTTGCGGATTTTATTGCAAGCGACGCGCACAGTCCCTATATGCGCACGCCTTATATGGCGGACGCGCACGAGATGGTCAGCGAAATGTATTCTCTGGATTATGCGGAGCTTTTGTTTCGTGTCAATCCCGGTCTGCTGGTCCGAGACCGTGAGATCAAACCGGCATACTGAATATCGGGAGGTGTTTATTTCATGATGCGATTGATGCGCATTGTCATATGCGTCGCTTTCATCGTTACGTCTTTCCTGTTCGGCAAGTATTGGTATCGCGCCAAAAAAGAGGATAAGACGCTTCCCGTCATAACCATAGAGAACGATATGCTCGAAGTTGAGCTCGACGCCTCCGCCGAGGACCTTCTTGTCGGCGTTTCCGCCTATGACGAGAAGGACGGCGACCTGACAGAGCGCGTTATCGTCGAATCGATTTCGAAATTTACGGAAGTCGGCGTATGCAAGGTATATTACGCAGTATGCGACTATGATAATCACGTCGCGAGCGCGTCGAGAAGAATCACCTATAAAGGCTATACTTCGCCGAAATTTTATCTGAACCGTTCGCTTTGTTTCTCTCAGCTCGAGTCTATCGATGCATCAAGCGTGATCGGCGCGTACGACGTGATCGACGGCGATATCAGCAGTAACATCATTATCACCTCCGTAGACTACGAATACGGTGTGCTCGGTACATATACGGTCAAAGCAGAGGTCAGCAACAGCAAGGGAGACCAGATTTCCCTGTCGATCCCTCTGATCGTCGAAAACAGAAATATCAACGCGCCGACCGTCGCGCTTTCCAGTTATTTGATTTATGTGCCAAAGGGCACTGAGATCGATCCCATGCATTATTTCGTTTCGGCGCGCGACAGTTATGAACAGGACGTTTCCGCTTCGCTGTTCCTTGAAACGGATTATCAGAAAGACAAGGAAGGCGTCTACAGCTTTCATTTTTATGCGGTAGACCAGCTTTCGAGGCAGGGACATTCCGTTCTTACGGTTGTGGTGGAGTAACGGCGATGAGTAACGAAAACGGCAAAAAAAACGAAAAAAAGACCGCCGTCGAATGGCACAGTGTGCTGCGTGATCTGAAAAACAACCTGATCTTCATCGTTATGAGCGTGCTGATCGGGTTGATGGTGGTTTTTATCATCGGGAAAAGCATGTATTCGCCTGTGTACTCGAGCGTAGCGACCCTCGTCGTCAACGCGAAGATCGGCAACGCGAATCCTTACGCAAATCTTTCCGTTTCCTCCGAGATGGCAAAGGTGTTCGCAGAGGTCTTCGTACAGCCCTCCATGCGGGAGCGGGCAGCCCAGGAGCTTCCGGACGGTTGGTTCCGCGGTTCGCTGACGGCATCGGCGATCACCGGAACAAACCTGTTCCAGGTGACCGTGACGACGAATAATCCCGAGACGTCTTACGAACAGCTTTGCGCCGTCATGAAAGTCTATCCGCAGATTTCGAATATCGTATTCGAAAACGCGGTGATCGATATTATCAAAATGCCTTCCATGCCGCACGGGCCGTCCAATTCAATGACGAAAGCAAACGCTGCGGCGATTATCATGGGATGCCTTATCTTCTCCGTGGGCGGATTTACCCTGCTTTCGATTCTGCGCGATACGGTCAAGACCGAACAGGATTTTGCGCAGAAAATCGATTCGAAGCTGTTCTGCGTTATCCCGCACGAGCGAAAGAACCAAACGCTTTTTTTCAGACTGAAAAAAACGAAAAAAGGTCTGCTCATGAATGAAAGCGGCACGGTCAGCCTCAAGTTTTCAGAGAGCTTCCATCAGCTCGCTGCAAAAATAGAGTACACGAAGCGCATGACGGGGGCGAAGGTGTATGCGATATTAAGCATCGCCGAAAACGAAGGGAAATCCACCGTGGCCGCGAATATCGCGCTTTCTCTCGCAAGCAAGGGAGCGCGCGTGCTTCTGTTCGATCTGGATATGAAAAAAGCGGCGCTCTATAAACTCTTCAGTCTGCAGTATGAAGAAAAAGCGGAACTCGGCGACCTGTTTTCCGGCAGTATCCCGCAGGAAGAATTTCGCGTCAGGCAATATAAGAAATCCACGCTTTTCTTTGCCGTGAACACGAGATCGCATAAAGGGTCGGGGCAGTGGATCGAAAACGGAACCGTTAAACGCGTCTTGAGCGAGATGCGCGGGCAATATGATTATATTATCGTCGATACCGCGCCGATCACCGCGGATTCATCCGTTTCACAGATCGTTCAGATCGTAGACACGAGCATGCTCGTCGTCAGAACGGACGTTGTTCCCACCGCGTCGATCAACGATGCGATTCTCACGATCAGTAATCTGTCGTCCGACTTTGCGGGATGTATCCTGAACGACGTTTATCCGGAGTTTACGCTTATCGGTCAGGTCGGTCTGGACGAATCCGGCGTGTATTATTCCCGGCACTACGGAAAATACGGTAAATACGGCAAATACGGAAAGTACGGAAAATTCGGCAAATATCACCGATACGGCAAATATTCGAGATACGGAAGATATTCGAATTACAGCAGATATTCGAATTACAGCAGATATTCGAAATACGGTAAATACGGTTATTATTCACACGATTATTCCGGTCCTTACGCCATGATCGGCGAAAACGAAGACGATAACGATACGGAATAACAAGAAATCGCGGGATGAAAAGAACGGCGGTGATTACGGATGCAGCAAACGGGTGCCGAAACGGTAAAAAACACAAAAAAGAATGATTTTATACCTTTTTACTTCAGCGATTTTTTTAAAGGGCTCAAAAAGTACTGGTGGGTCATCGTCCTTCTGACGGGGCTTCTCGGCGGCGTTTGTTTTTATTTCAGCTATAAAAACTACGTGCCGGTTTACGGTACATCCGCGACCTTTACGATCAGTACATCTACGGGATCGAGCAAAACGGACGGCGGCATGACCTCTTATTCGTTCTATTACGACAGCTCGATGGCGACGCAGTTGAAAACGACGTTCCCGTATATCCTTCAAAGCAATATCCTGCAGGATGCGATCTGTGAAGAACTCGGATACGCTTCGCTTCCAGCTGAATTGAGCGCGGATTCCGTAACCGGGTCGAATATGTTCACGATCTATTGCAGGGGACGCGATCCGCAGAAGGTTTACGACGTGATTCTCTGCGCAATCGATAAATGTCCCGAGGCGGCGAGATACGTCGTCGGAAAAATCAAATTCACGATGATTACGAATCCGGTGCTTCCGACTGCGCCGCTGAACGGAAACTCTTTTATCAAAGACGCCGCGAAGGCCGGCATGATCGGCGCATTCCTCGGTCTGATCTGGGTCCTGTTTTACTGCGTGTCGAGAAAGACGATCCGGACGAAAGACGATATCGGCGAGCAGCTCGGTCTCGAGGCGCTCGGCACCCTTCCGCGCGTTTCCTTCAAACGGTATAAAAAAGAGATCGACCGGTCGATCCTTTGGGTGAATCCGAATATCGGGCGCGGCTTTATGGAATCGCTTCGTCTCCTCCGGAATAAAATCGTGCATTCGCTCGGCAAGGATGAAAAAACGATTCTCGTGACCAGCACGGCTCCCGGCGAAGGCAAAACGACCGTAGCGGCGAATCTCGCGCTGTCGTTGACAGACCTGGGCAAAAAGATCCTTCTGATCGACTGGGATATCCGCAATCCGAGTATTCTCGAGGTGTTGAATCTCGCAGAAGAGAATGAGCCGGACGGGAAGGAAAAGAAAGCGGATGAAGACGAGCCGTATCGTTTGTTTGAGTCTGAAAAATACCGTATTTCACTGATGGTTTTTCCCTCGCGTAAAAACAATTGGAAAAGAATGCGCGCAGATTATATCAGAGACCTGTTGAGCAAGCTGCGCGACTCTTACGACCTGATCCTGATCGATACGCCCCCGTGCGGGCTGATCTCCGACACCGCCGTGATCGCAGAATGCGTCGACGTTGCGCTGTACGTCATATTACAGGACGCCGTTCGCGTTTCCCGCATCAAGAACGGGATCGGAAATCTTCTGGGCAGCGACGTTCATATCCTCGGATGTATTTTCAACGGAGCGGAAAGCGGCCTCGCGGGATACGGTGAGAATTACGGTTACAGCCGTTACGGTCAGTACGGGCATTACGGAAAATACGGCTACGGATATGGTTACGGATACGGGTACGGTTACGGCTACGGTTACGGAGAGCAAAAGAAAAAACGGTTCCGTTTAGGGCGTAATAATTCATCGCATTCTCCCGAAGCCGAAAAGAAGCGCAGAAGTACACCGGAAACGCCTCATACCACCGTTCCGGAAAGCGTGCCGGAGCCCACACCGGAAAGCGTACCGGAGCCCACTCCTGAAAGTGTACCGGAGCCCACTCCGGAAAGCGTACCGGTGCCCACACCGGAAAGCGTATCGGAGCCCACACCGGAAAGTGTACCGACGCCCACCCCGGAAAGCGTACCGGAGTTCACTCCGGAAAGTGTACCGGCAAGCGATCCTGAAGGCGTTCAGGCGGACAAACCGGAAAGCATTCGCGTACGCAGTCAGGAAGATGTTCAGACGGGGAAAAACGAAGCCATTCGTGTTCGCGTTCCGGATGCTGTACCGAAGAGCGATCCAGAAGGCGTTCAGGCGGACAAAACAGTATCCATTCGTGTACGTGTTCACGAAGATGTACAGCCGGGGAAAAACGAAGCCATTCGTGTACGCGCTCCCGTAACTGCACCGAAGAGCGTTTCCGAACCGGAGCCGGAGAGTGTTCCCGTAGACTTGCCGGAAAGCGTTCCCGTAGACTTGCCGGAAAGCGTTCCCGAATATAATTCCAAACGCAGTTCCGAAAATACGAATAAAAATGTGTACGAAAAGAAACGCAAAAACAAATCGGAAAAGAAAAAAAGATTGAGATCGGGATCGATCGTCATAGATAATCAGACAGGTACATATGAAAAGATGGATTGACAGGGATCTAGTGAAGTCGATGATCCTCGAATGGAAATGGATCTTCGGCTACATCAAAAAGAACAAGCTCACGATTCTGATATATATTGTTTTTGGTGTGCTCGCGTCGGTGCTTTCCGTTGCAGGCGCTGTAGCTTCCAAGTACCTTATCGACGCGGTCATGACGAAAGAACATGCGGTGCTCATTCGTTCTGCGGCTGCCGTGATCTCGCTACTGATCACGCAGATCCTTTTCCAGGCGCTGTCCTCCCGTATCACCGCGGTGCTCAGCACGCGCGTGGGGAATGAGCTGAGAAACGAGATTTTTTCACGCGTTGTCCGCGCAGATTGGGAGAAAATCGGTTCGTTCCATTCCGGAGAGCTGCTCAACAGGCTTGAGG
Organism: Clostridia bacterium; assembly: GCA_017427315.1. Lineage (GTDB taxonomy): Bacteria > Bacillota > Clostridia > Oscillospirales > Acutalibacteraceae > RGIG2774. The sequence continues at coordinate 2,862 of JAFRTA010000338.1, read as the reverse complement.
GAGACGTATCCTCCGTGACATCCGGCGTGATCAATTTTATCCCTAGCGTGTTCTCGAAGTCGATGATGTTCGTTCTCTCCTTTGCCGTAGTTCTGCATTACGACAGCGTTATGGCGTTTCTTGCGCTGCTTAGCGCACCGTTCTTCGTCTTATCCTCCCGTTTCCTTGTCCGGACGATCCGTAAATTCAGCAAAGAGACAAGAGAAATGAACGGCAGAGTGCTCTCTTTTTCGGAAGAAACGCTTCAGAATCTGCAGATCATTAAAGCTTTTGATCTGATCGGCGAATATATTTCGCTCTTTCGCGGTCTGACGGAAAAATACAGAGACGTCAAGCTGAAATATGAAAAGTTCAATATCCTGATGACCATGGTGCTTTCTTTGCTCGGTCTGATCGTTTCTTACTCCTGTTACGGCTGGGCGGTCTACCGTTTATGGCAGGGAATGATCACCGTAGGCACCATGACGCTCTTTCTGCAGATCTCCAGTACGTTGACTTCGTCCTTCTCATCGATCGCGTCTCTTGCGCCGCAGATGGTATCCATTTCAACCGGCGCAGGCAGGATCATGGAAATCACGGAGTTCGAAGCGGAAAAAGACGCTGACCGGGAGAAAGCGCAGTCCCTTTTCAAACGCGCCGGCCAGGGCGTAACGGTTAAAATCGACAACGTCAGCTTCGCTTATTCCGGTTCGGACCGAAACGTTCTGAACGGCGTTTCCCTGACCGTTCAACCCGGGGAGCGCATCGCCGTCGTCGGGCGGTCCGGCAACGGGAAAACGACGTTTCTGCGATTGCTGCTCGGCCTTCTGAAGCCGTCGGAAGGCAGCATGGTGCTTTCGTCGGGCGGCGAAAGCATCGGAATCTCCGATTCAACAAGACGGTTCTTCTCCTACGTCCCGCAGGAAAGCACCCTGTTTTCCGGTACCGTTGCGCAGAATCTGCGTATCGTTTCGCCCGAAGCGTCCGACGAGGAACTGATGCATGCTCTGCGGCTTGCATGTCTCGATGATTTTATCGGCAGACAGGCAGAAGGCCTGAATTACAGGATCGACGAAAACGGAGACAATCTTTCTCGCGGTCAGCTCCAGCGTTTCCTGATTGCGAGAGCCATTCTCAGAAACGCGCCGATCATGCTGCTCGACGAGGCGACGAGCGCGCTCGATCCGCACACGGAGGCTTGCGTTCTCTCGAATATCATACGCGACGATCCGCTGAAAATCGTAATCCTGACGACGCATAAAAAAAGCGTGCTTTCGCATTGCGGCAGGGTCTGTACGGTTACCTCCGACGGGAAGTTCGTCCCGTTTGAAGAAAAACATTTTTCATATACCGATGAGGAGTCGTAAGGTTTTATGTTATTAAGGGCATGGGACAAGCTTCCCGAAGACATGAAAAACGAAGAAGTCCGCAGATATTACGACATTCTTCGCAAAAAGAAAGCGTCTTTGATTTTCAAGCGCGCCTTTGATATCTTCGGCTCGTTATTTCTGATGATTCTTTTATCTCCGCTGTTTTTGGCAACGGCGATCGCGATAAAAGCGGAATCCGAGGGTCCCGTCATGTATCGCCAAATCAGAAAAACGGCTTACGAACGTGATTTCAGAATACATAAATTCCGTTCGATGTATCAGAATTCCGATAAAGGATATCTTTTGACGCTGAAAAACGACAGCCGCGTCACAAAGGTCGGCTCGTTTATCCGAAAATACAAAATAGACGAGCTCGGTCAACTGATAGACGTTCTGAAAGGCGATATGACCTTTGTCGGCGTCAGGCCGCAGGTGCAGAAATATGTTGAATTCTATACCGATGAAATGAAAGCCACGTTTTTGCTGCCTGCGGGGATCACTTCGCTTGCGAGCATTTATTACCGCAACGAAAACGATCTTCTGCATGAGAGCAGGGATCCCGATGAGCTCTATCTTTCGGAGATCCTGCCCGATAAGATGAAGTATAATCTTTTGGGTATCAGAAAAATGAGCTTGTTTTATGATTTGAAAATCATTCTGATGACGGTTCTGACGGTATTCGGAAAAGATTATAAGCCCGCAAAACAGGTTTATTCCGACGTGTTTGCAAAGAACGTTCCGCAGGACCTCGACTCCGGTGCTTCCAAGGAGAAAATCGATGTCTAAACGGATCGGAATGCTGTCTGCCTGCGCGCACAGGCTCTATTTATACCGCCCGGAGCTGTTCGATTCGCTTGCAGAGAACGGATACGAGGTAACGGTATTCGGTCCGGAGCCGCAGCGTATCGGCGATGAAATGCTCAGAGCCGAACATATCGAATACGTCAGCCTTCCGCTCGAGCGAAGAAAAACGGACCCTTTTGCGGAATCGAAAGCGAGCCTGCTGCTTACGAGAACGATACGCGAAAAAAGGATCGGGCTTGTTTATTCTTACGGCATACGGTTCGCTCCGCTTGCGAATATCGCGGCAAAAAGAGCCGGGATCCCCTGTATGAATATCATTAACGGCGCGGGCAGCCTGTTTATCACGCAGGGAACACGCGGCGACGTGAAGCGTGCGCTGATTCTGCCGTATATCCGGTATTCGCTTTCATATTCTTCACTGATTGTCTTTCAGAATGAGGACGACCGCGCGCTGTTTTCCTCTCTTCGCCTCGGCAAACGCGAACGTTATCTTACGGTTCACGGGTCCGGTGTGAATACCGAGCGGTTTCCGCAGGCGCCTTTGCCGAAAGCGCGCGTATTCGGATTTTTAAGCAGAATGAACCCGGAAAAAGGCGTCGACGAGCTTTTGCGTGCCTTTGAACGGTTGCTGAACGATTATCCCGATGCAAAACTTCGTCTCGCCGGAGAGTCGGACGGCATCGCCGGAACGAAAACGGAATCGTTATTG
>JAFRTA010000337.1 GCA_017427315.1 Clostridia bacterium | reverse complement strand
GGAACGTCCCCGGCGCCTTCGGCAGTCCCCGTCTTCACGAGCGGGAACGTCAGCGCCCCGACGCGCCCGGGCAGACGGTCGGAAAACGTGAATTTTATTTCATACGGCGAGACGGCGACCGCGGAATCGATCCCGGCAAGCCCGTTCCGGTAAAGCGCGCTGTTTTTCGCTGCGTCGAACGAATACACCACGTCCGCGCTCGTCATCGCAGACCCGTCCGAGAAGCGGCTCGCGGTCGGAATCGCGACGACGACGCCGTCCTCCGTCTCGGTATACGAGCTTGCGGCACAGAGCGTGATGTTTCCCTGAACGTCGGATAAAAACAGTCCTTCATACAGCAGAGGCGCCAGCGACGCGTTCATATACGACGTGCAGAAAAAGGGATTCAGGCTGTCCTGGTCCGAATAAGGCGCTTTGAGCACCGCGGTCGGCTCGACGCGGACGACTGCGGCGTCCGTAACGTCTGCGGGCGGAGCGTTCCGCTTATTGCAGCCGGTCAGCAGCAGCGCCGCGGCAAGCAGCGCGAACAGCAGCTTATTGAATGCGAAAGCTCTGCGCGCCGGTACATTTTCCCGTTTTTTCATCAAGCGCAAACACACATCCTTCCATAGACGCGGGACCGACAGGCGTATCGAACCGCGCGGGCATACAGTCCGTAAACTTTTTGATCACGATTTTTTTATCCACGCCGAGCACCGAATCGTAGTTCCCGGTCATTCCGAGATCGGTTATATATCCCGTTCCGCCCGGCAGCACCGCCGCATCGGAGGTCTGCACGTGCGTATGGGTCCCCGCCACGACGGACGCCCTGCCGTCAAGATAAAAGCCGAGCGCTTTTTTTTCACTGGTCGCCTCGGCGTGAAAATCGACCAGAATCAGCGATATGCGCTCGTTTTTCAGCTCTTCGAGAATTCTATCCGCCGTTTTAAACGGATTTTCAATGTTTTCCATATAGTATATCCCGCAGAGATTCACAACCGCGGCGCGGTATCTGCCGCGGTCCACGATACAGTATCCCCTGCCGGGATTTTCCGCGGGATAATTCGCGGGCCGCACGACGAAGGGTTCGGAATCGAGATAGCCGTAAACCTCTGCACGGCGGTATACATGGTTGCCGGTCGTGATCACGTCCGCGCCGGCGTCGAACAGCTCGCGCGCGGAATCGGGCGTGATGCCGTTGCCGTTTGCGGAGTTTTCACCGTTGACGACGCACAGGTCGATTTCATACATTTTTTTGACCGGGCGCAGATGCTTTGCAAGAAACGCTCTGCCGCACCCGGCGACCGCATCGCCGATCATCATCACGTTCATATACTTCACCCGTTAAACAGTATAACAAACCTTGCGGCGAGATGCAACACCAATCTTTTGCACCCGCCGCCCGACGCGAAGAAAGGAAGGAAGAAGCGTGCCGAACGACAGTATTTACGGAAAATACGAAGCGTTCCTGCCTCTCGTACTCGAAGAGCTTTCGAACAAGATCCGTCAGGCGGACGCCATCTACCGTATTCAAACGGGAGATCCCCTGTTCGAACATATCAATACCCGCATCAAATCGGAGGAGAGCGCGCGCGAAAAATGCCGCCGCAAAGGCTGGCCGGAAACGGCGCATTCCGCACTTTACGAAATGAAGGACGCGATCGGCGTCCGCCTCGTCTGCTCTTTCCTGGAGGATATCTTCGAGACGGTCAGGGCGATTCGCGGTTTTTCCGGCGTACGGATCGTCGAAGAAAAAGACTATATCAAAAAGGTCAAGCCGAACGGTTACCGGAGCTATCACCTGATCCTCGAGATCGAAACGCCGTTTGAGGACGTGCTCGGCCGTGTTCCGGGCCGCTATTACGCCGAGATCCAGCTTCGCACCATTGCGATGGATTCCTGGGCGGCGCTCGAACATCAATTGAGATATAAGAAAAATATTTCGAATTCCGAGCTGATCGGCGCGGAACTCAAACGCTGCGCGGACGAGCTTGCCGCCTGCGACGTATCGATGCAGACGATCCGCGAGCTGATCCGGAACGCATAATACAGATACAGGAGAGAAAAAAATGAAATTACTTCTTGCGGAAGATGAAAAAGACCTTTCCCGCGCGCTCGCCGCGGTGCTCGGGCACTCCGGATACGAAGTCACGGCGGTCTACGACGGAGAAGCCGCCGTGGAGGCGGCGAAAAAGAACGCCTACGACGTGATGGTGTTCGACATCATGATGCCGAAAATGACCGGCCTTGAGGCGGTTCGGGCAATCCGCACGAACTCCGACATGACGCCGGTGCTGTTCCTGACGGCGAAATCCGAGGTCGACGACCGAATCGCCGGCCTCGACGCGGGAGCGGACGATTATCTCACAAAGCCTTTTGCCATGGGCGAGCTGCTCGCCCGCGTCCGTTCGCTGACGCGCCGCTCCACCGTTTACGGCGCCAGAGAGCTGCGTTTCGGCAGCGTGATACTCGACGCGGAGCATCTGGAAATGAAACGGGAAAACTCGATCCGCCTTGCGAATAAGGAAGCGCACCTGATGGAATACCTGATGCTCAACCCGAACAAATACATCGGGACGGACGAGCTGTTCAATCATATCTGGAGCGACGAACCCCAAACGGATAAGGGAATCGTCTTCGTTTACGTTTCGTTTCTGAAAAATAAGCTTCTTTCCATCGACGCGGATATCACGATCGACGCCGACGGCAGGGGGAGCTATATTTTAACGGAGATCTGATACCGGGTCGGAGGAAGGAGCAGGTCGGCCTTATGGCAAAAACAATGAAACGAAAATTCATTCTGATCGCATCCGGCGCGCTTCTGCTCGTGATCGCGCTCCTGATCGGTCTGGTCAGTCTCGGGAATTACGGCAGAACGATGCTGCAGATCAATGATATCATGGGTTATATCGTGCGAAGCTGCGGCGGCGATTCACCGAGTCCGGACGACGGGAAAAGCATGTTCGATTTCGGGGACTACCGCGAACGGATCGAATCCCCGTACGAACTGCGTTATTTCCGCGTTATGCTCGATCGGGACGACAATGTGACGGGTTACGATTTCACGCATATCGCCGCGGTGACGGAACGCTCCGCAGCCGGCTTCGTTTCCGCCGCGCTCGCCGAAAAGGATCGGAACGGCTATTATTACACGGACGATGATTTTTACGCTTTCCGCCGCGTCGAGACCGGAACGGAGCGGTATATCGTTTTTCTCGACGTAACAACCTATCTCAACGCGGCGAATTCCGTGACGACCACCGGGATCGCGATCGGGGCGTTCAGCTTTCTCATTTTCTTTATCATCGTTTCCGTCTCTGCAAAATACGCGATCAAGCCGATCGTCGACAATATGGAAAAGCAGAAACAGTTCATCACCAACGCGGGGCACGAACTCAAAACGCCGCTCGCGATTATTTCCGCGAACACCGAAGTCATGGAAATGATGGGCGGCAGGAACGAGTGGACGGAGAGCACAATCCATCAAACGAAGCGTATGTCCAGCCTGATCAACGATCTGATCACGCTTGCGCGTATGGAGGAGCGCGGCGATATCGTTCTGCATAACGTCGATTTTTCAAAGGAAGCGCTCGACGCGGCGGAAAGCTTCAAGCCCGTCGCAACGCAAAACAAGGTCCGGCTCGAGCACGATATCAAAGAAAACGTGATCGTCAAAGGGGACGAGAAGCTGCTGCACGAGCTCGTTACGATCCTGACGGACAACGCCGTGAAATACTGCGATAAGGGCGGCGCGGTGCGCATCCGGCTGACTGCCCGCGGGTCCGGCATCCGCAGCAAGGAAAAAGGCGCAAAGCTGACGGTTTCGAACGAATACGCGGACGGAGCGGGAATCGATTACAAACGGTTTTTCGAACGGTTCTATCGCGCGGACCAGTCGCACAACAGCAAAAAACAGGGATACGGCATCGGTCTGTCCATGGCGAACGAAATCGTGCAGACCTGCAAGGGCAGGATCGCCGTCGATTGGAAGGACGGCGTGATCACGTTTACGGTGATGCTGTAAATTCTGATTCAACGGCTCCGCCGTTAAATCAGAATTTACCGATCCGGGCCGCGAAACGGCACGCCCTGACGTACGCTTCGGTCAGGTATTCGCGCTCGCTCATGCGGGCGTATTTATCATTTTCGGCCCGGTTCGGTTTGGAAACATTATTCAGCTCGAATGTCAGCGTACCGTCGAAGCCGGTTCGGGCAAGCCGTCTCGCCTTGTCCGCCCAGTCTCCGATCCCGTCGTAAGGCAAAAGATGCAGATCGTCGAGCCAGGTGATCGTTCCGCCGAAGTCCCGAACGCCGAGATTGTCGTTCAGGTGCGTGCCGAGAAGACGGTCTCCGTATTCCGCAAGCAGGTCCCGCCCGCCGTTGTAGCACATCTCATGCCCGGAATCCCAGCAGAAACCGGCGTTCGGATGCTCCCGGAACGCAGACAGCACCGCCGCGAGAAACTCCCCGCCCTCCGTGTTTTCAAACGCGATTTTCACGCCGCGTTTTTCCGCATGCCGCAGCGCGCGGGCGAAATAATCCAGGCCTTTCTCCGTGACCGGCGGATGCTCGCCGAAGCCGATATAGACGTGCGAGATCATCAGCGGCACTTCACAACGCGCGCAGTCGTCAAGACAGCCGGTCAGCTCCGCCAGCATGGCTTCCGCCTCTTCTTCGTTACCGTCCCAAAACGAACGGATTTTTCCGAACGGCGCG
>JAFRTA010000336.1 GCA_017427315.1 Clostridia bacterium | reverse complement strand
CGCGTTCCTCGCGGCGTTTACGGGTCTGCTTTCGGTCTGCTATCTGGTGTATCTGTTCTCGCAGCTCGCCTACGTGGTCAGCGCGTTCTCCGGCTTCCTGCCGCTGAATTACACCTACGCCGAATACGCCCGCCGCGGCTTCTTCGAGCTCTGCGCGATCGCGGCGATCAATCTGGCCGTGCTTTATCTGATGATCCTGCTCTCGCGCAAAAAAGACGGAAAGATGCCCGGAGCTCTGCGCGCGATCGGGACCTTCCTCGGCCTGTTCACACTGTTCCTGATCGCCTCTGCTCTGGCGAAAGATATCGAATATATCAGAAATTACGGCATGACCGTTCTGCGGGCGGGCTCCGGGACGTTCCTCCTCGCCCTCGCGTTCGTGTTCCTTGCGGCGCTCCTGCGCTGCTATATCCGCAAAGTCCGCGTGCTTCCGGCGGCGATGGTCTGTTTTGCCTGCGCGCTGTGCATTTTGGGGCTCGCGGACATCGACGCGGTCTGCGCAAAATACAATTACGAGGCGTACCGCAACGGATCGCTCAATGAGATCGACTGCGCGTATATGCGAGAGCTTGGCGCGGACGGCGCGCCGTATCTCGTCGACCTCGCGATGCACGGGAATGAGGTTGACGCCGCAGCAGCGCGGACTGAACTGTATTATCTTATCCCGGAGCTGTATGACGGAGAATGGAAAAGCGTGACTTCACAGGTTGACGAATATTACCGCGATTACATGGAGCCGCAGCGGCACAAATACCCCGCCCTGTCACAGTATTCGGTCCCCCGCGCTCGGGCTTACGCCGCGCTGGACGCGTTGCTGAAAGAGGAGCCGGAGTTCATGAAGACGGAGGCGATGAAGGAATTCTGATTTATCAGGCTGTAGTTGTTAGTTGTTAATTGATTGCAAGGAACCGTGACAGGGAGAGTTAAAGACAGGTCAATAAATATATAACAAGATGATGCTTAATTATATATGATTCCTTTTGTTCTGTTCTTTAAACATCCGAATCTTTTGTTTTCAGTCTTACCGAGAGTCTCCCTCTTTTGGTTTCTTTCAAGCAACGAACAACGATCAACAAGCAACTAAATCAGAATTTACAACGCAACACATCATTGCTTGCTTTTCCGACGGTTTTATCATACGATAAACACGGGAGGTGTTCCGAATGGCAAAAATATCGGGCAACATCAAGCGGTTCCGCACCGAAAAAAACATGACGCAGACCGAGCTTGCCGAAAAACTGTTCGTCACGCGGCAGACGGTCTCGAGCTGGGAGACCGGGCGGACGCAGCCGGATATCGAGATGCTCGCCGCGCTGGCGGAAGCGCTCGGCGTGCCGATCGAGGAGCTGATCTACGGCAGGCGCAACCGCGTCTCGCGGCAGGCGGACGACTCCGGCAGCCGCAGGCTCATCCATATCGTTCTTGCCGCGCTGGGCGCGCTGTTCCTCACGGCGGGTATTCTGGTGGTCTTCGTTTATTTCTATGACTTTATTCCCGAAACGGTCAAACGCGCCGCCGTGTTCCTGCCCACGCTGGCGGGCGCGGCGTTCGGGATATGGGTATTCCTCAAAAAGAGAGACAGCGCGGCGCTTCGCGAAGCGGCGTGCGTTGCGTGGGGCTTGGGGATGTTCGTCACGAACGGGCTCGTCAGCAAATACACGGTCGGCTCGGCGGGCTACGCGAACCTTCTGCTGATCGACGCGCTGATGCTCGTACCGCTGACGTTTATTTTCGACGCGTTCGTTCCCATCGCCGCCGCTGCGGTCACAAGCGTATATTTTGTCGGTTATACCGCGGACCGCTACTGGTTCGTCGGCGCGTGGAGCGACCGCCTGATCCTGACGGCGATCCTCGCCGCGTTCCTTTTGCTGATCTTTTTCCGTACGTACCGCGGCGGGCTCGAACCGCAGCAGAAATTCCTCGCGCGCTGGGTCTGCCTTCTTGACGTCCCCGCCGTCGGTTTCCTGCTGGCTGCAATCTTCGAAAACGATATCGGCGGGATGCTGGAGACGATCCCGATCGCGTTCTTCCTGTCGCTGTATCTCGCCGACAGAGGTGAAAAAACGGAGTTTCCCACCCGCGCCGTCGGCGAGATCGGCATGGCGGCGGTCGCCGCAGTCACGGGGATCTGGGCCGCTGCGGAGGGCGAATTCGATATCAGTTTCAATTCCGTCGAATGGGTCGGCTTTCTGCCGGCGTATGCACTGGCGCTCTGTATGCTTGTCGCTGCGTTTCTGCGCGGCGGCAGAAACGGCAGAACGCGCAGCGAAATCCCGATCGTGATCGCGGGCGCGGGCGTTCTGCTCTGCGGAACGTTCTGTCGGTATCATCTGTCCTTCCTGCTGTTTTTCACGATCCCCTTCGCGTATCTGATGATGCTCACGCAGCTCGTTTCGGGCGTCCGGAAGGCGTCGCTCGCGCGGCTGAATCTCGGGCTCATCCCGCTCGTTGTGATGACCGCCGGCATCCTGATCGCCGCGGATCTCGGGCCGTTGGTGAACGGCGCGACGCTGATCCTGCTCGGCGGGGCGCTGATCGCGGTCAACGCCGCGTTGGCGAAACGGTTCGAAAAAATCAAAAAACAAAAAGAGGAAAGCGAGGCGGCTGAAAATGTTTCGTAAGATCATGATCGCGCTGCTGGTCCTGCTGCAGATCGCGTTCCCCGTGGGGATGGCGACGTACCGCCCGGCGGACGAGGATGTGATCCGCGAAAAGGGGACGAGATATGTTCTTGAGACGCAGGGCGGCCTGTCCTGTCGTACGTCCGGATCGGTCAACGTATTTTCGTCGTGGCTCCCGCTCCCGGATCTGTATGAGACGCAGGGAAGATACGCGCTTCTCGAAACGGATCCGAACGGATATGCACGCGTCGAAGCCTTCTCACAGCAAAAGCCCGTCGGCGACGCATATCTCCTGCACACCGAGGCGAACCGGATCGGGGAATACTTCTCGATCGACGTGCCGCCCGCGCTGATCGACGCGCTGCGCAGAGAATTCCGGCAGACGTATACTTATGACTATGACGAAAGCTTCACCGAATATGAACTCGAAAGGAAAGACGGCAGCCCGACGCTTGCGGCGGAGCTGTATGTATACCGCGGCCACGCCGCCCTCGGCGGGCTGCTGGTCGACGGAATGACGGCGGAGGAATACCTCTCGGATCTGCAGGGCGGCAATTCGTGAGGGCAATACAAATACTGATTTTACGGCGAAGCCGTAAAATCAGTATTTCGGGTATCGGGTATCGGATCTAGTGGATCGTGCTTGTGAATTTTATTATTAGTTTCTATTGTATTCACAGCGTTAATTCTTTGATTTGAGCCGTGGTTTCGGCACGATATCCGATCCCCGATCCCCGATATCCGCGCAGGGCGTCAGCCCGACAAACCCGAATTCATAAAACCCGCAATAACGATATTTTTCAAAAAAGTCTTGACAAACGTGCCCGTTCGTTATATAATTTACAAGCCGTTGGGGAATAGTGTAACGGTAGCACGACAGACTCTGACTCTGTTTGTTGGGGTTCAAATCCCTATTCCCCAGCCAAAAAAGGTTGCTATTCTACAAAGATAGCAACCATTTTTATTGGAGTCTGATTATGAAAAAAAGCAGAAATGAAAGAACTGTTTCAGCAATCGATAAAGCCGAAACCGCTCATTCGTCTTTGTTTGAAATATGACGTCTGTTACACGTACTGGTTCCCTTTCGCAGCAAGCAATAAACTGTTTCTTGCGGCAAAAGAGGACGATTTTATTATTGACGGATTTTCCATACGCAGATTCAGCGATGTAAAAAAACTCAAATTGAAAAATGATAAATGTGTCGAGATCCTGAGGGCAGAAAAGGTTCTTGACGGCATCGCTGCTCCGGATATCGACCTTACGGATCGGCACGGCGCTTTTTTGTCGCTGCAAAGGCTTGAAAAGAATAACATCATCGAACACGAAAGTCTTGAAGAAAAAGAGTGCGATTTCTGGATCGGCAGCATCGAAAAGGTATTGAAAACAAAAGTCCTGTTCCGCCATTTCGACGCAAACGGGATATGGCAGGACGCTCTTTATGAAATACCTTTTTCAAGAATCACCTCTGTCACATTTGACTGCCGATATGTAAGAGTTTTCTCAAAATACATGTAATCCTTCCGGCAATTACATTGCGGCGTTCCGTGCGCTTATACGATAATAAACAATAAGACCGTTTTTGTTGAAATAATATTTTTATCCAAAGAAGGACCGTTGATACGCTTCGCGTTTCGGCGGTCCTTTTTTATTTATTCCGCGTTCGCGGATATGATCCGATGCATTACGGCGACCGTTTTCAGATCAGGAATTCCGTCCGCCGGAGGATATGCTCCTGATACTGCCGGTCCAGTTCAACGAAGTAACCGCTCCAGCCCCACACCCGGACGATCAGGTCCCGGTGCGCTTCCGGGTGCGCCTGCGCATCCAGCAGTACGTCGCGGTTGACGGAGTTGAGCTGCAGCTGGTGCCCGCCCAGACGGATAAACGCCGTCACCAGCCCCGCGACCTTTTCGATCCCGTCCTCGTCGCGGAAGACGCTGTCGTGCAGCTCCATGGAGAGCGGACCGCCGTTGACCAGCCGCGTCATATCGAATTTGGTGAACGAGCGGATGCAGGAGAGCGGCCCCGTCGGTCTGCCGGTGAGCGACGGGGAAAATCCGGAGCCGTACATTTCCCCGGCTTTTCTTCCGTCCGGCGTGGCGCCGACGTTCCGGGCGGAATAATAATACTCGTGGGCGCTGCCGGTGCCGGCGCGGAAGACGCCGCCCGCGTCGTTGGGCTTCCCGTTCAGCGCGGCGGCGTACGTTTCCAGCAGGACCTGCGCAAGCCCGTCCGTCCGGTCGTCGTCGCTGCCCATTTTCGGGCAGGACAGCAGCCGGTTCCGCAGTTTTCCGTATCCCTCAAAATTCTTTTCCAGCGCCTGCAGGAGCTCCCGTTTCGTGCATTCCCGCTTCTCGTAGATCACCTCGCGCACCGCCGCAAGGGAATCCGCCGCGTTGGCGATCCCCACGCCGTGCGCGCCGAAGTTGTTGTATTTCGCACCGTATTCGCTGACGTCTTTTCCGGATCCCGCGCATCCTTCGATCAAAACCGAAAGATAGGGAGAAGCCGGATAATGCACCCCTTTCCGTTTGCCGACGATCTCGCCCGCGTCGTAAGCCACGCCGAGCTTTACGTATTCCAGCAGGTCTTCAAAGGTCTCGCTTTCTTCCAGATGCGCAAACAGCTCCCGCCGGACGACCTTCGGGAAAACCATCTGGTCGATATTCACGATCTCCGCGCCCTTGCCGGGGATCGTGAATTCCCAGCACGCCGCCACGGTGTAGTCCGCGGCGTCCTCCGGCGCGTAGCCGAGGCGGATCAGCCCGGGGATCACCACGTCGTCGTTGGAATATTGCGGAAAGCCCAACCCCTGCCTTGTCATGCGGGTGCCGAGAATAAAGCGGTCGGCGGGCGTTTTTTTGCCGACGCGCAGATTGATCTTCGGGTCGATCAGGCGCAGCTCCAGCGAAGCCCTCATCACCGCGTCGGAAAGCTCGTTATACCGGTCGTTCCCGTCAAGGTCGTAACCGCCCAGCATCAGGCTTTGCCCGTTGTCGCCGAGCTGCATCCCCTGATAGAGATCCGTATCGAAATTCTGGCTGATGAAGAACTCCTCCAGCGTTTCAAACAGCGTTTCTTCGGGAACGCCTTTTCTGACGTCCGCGCGCCAGAAGGGCAGCATATACTGATCGAACCGTCCGAGCCCGAGATGCGTATTGCGGTTACAGCGCAGCGTAAAGATGATAAACTGCAAAAACACGCAGGCTTCGTAAAAGCTCTCCGGTTTTTGGCGCGGCACCCGGCAGAGCGCCCGGAAAAGCGGCTCCGGCGCGTTTGCTTCGGCAAAATCGCGGTAACGGTCCGCATACGAAAGCGCCGCGTCCACGGTCTCCAGCGCGGCGGCGTAAAATTCGCCGTGCGCGCCGCCGTCCGCTTCTTTCTTCGTCAGCAGATCGGCGCGCAGGCCGTCCATGCCCAGCGCCAGCGCCCGCGGATAATCGGGCGTCAGGTTCCCGGCGCTCCACTGCGCGTTGCGTTTGCCGCTGTCGTCCGTATAGAACGCGAAGTCCGTCCGGCTGCGCCGGAAGCCGAAAAGGTCATAGGGAAAAATCCCCGGCGTTTCGTTCTCCAGCATGACGCGGAAAAGCAGCGCGTCCCGCCGCAGCTCGGATCTTCCCCGCGCTTCGGCGGAAACGTCGATCTCACCACGGACGCGCTCTTTGCGGTAATCGCCTTTTTGCAGATATTCCAGCAGTTTTTTCGTGTGTTCAGTCAATATGCTCCCCCCATAAGACCTTCGCATCGATACCGGCGTTTTTGAAAAGAGCGGTCCGGGCGCGCGGCAAAGCGTTTTCATCAAAGCCCGGGTGATAACGCCTGCCGACGGAAGCGTATTTTGCACCCGCGAACCGGTTATACGGCAGCAGCTCCACCGACCGGACGCCGTTTTCGCGCAGGAACCGCGCCGCGGCGGCAAGGTTCTCTTCGGTATCCGTTACGCCGGGGATCAGCGGGATACGTGTGATAAACGGCGTCCCGCTGCCGCTGAGCGTCCGGAAGTTGCGCAGGATCGGCGCGTTGTCCGCGCCGGTGTACCGCCGATGCGCCGCGGGATCCGGCAGCTTCAGATCGTAAAGAAAAAAATCGGACCGGCCGAGGACGCGCCGGAACTCCTCCGCAGAGCAATATCCGCTCGTCTGGACGGCGCGGTGCGTTTTTCCTTTCAGCAGGTCAAGGCATTCGCACAGAAAATCCGGCTGCGCCAGCGGCTCCCCGCCGGAAAAGGTCACGCCGCCGCCGGCTTCGTTCAAGATGGGCAGCAGACGGTACAGTCTCTGCAGAAGGCGCTCCGGCGTATACGGTTCGCCGCTCATGCGAAGAAGCCGGTTCGGGCATACGTCCACGCTTTTTTCGTCGAGACGGCCTCCGCCCGCCGTGACGCAGGCGCCGCAGTTTGCGCACCCCGTCTGCGATTTGACGATCTCGTTTTCAAAGCGCTGCCCCTCCGGATTGTGGCACCATTCGCAGCGCAGCGGGCAGCCTTTCAGAAAGACCGTGGTACGGATCCCCGGCCCGTCGTGAACGGAAAATTCCTCGATCGAGAAAATCAGCGCTTCCGACATAAACTCACCCTTTTTTATTATACGGCAATCTATTGACAAATTCTCGCATATTATTGTATAGTTATGGCAATAAATTGTTTTTCGGAGAAAAGCCGTGATTTTTCATCAACCGGATAATTCGCAATACAACTACTCATATAACGCCACAATCTATCGGGATATCAACTGGCCGCCGCATTTCCACCGCAACTTTGAGGTGATCTGCGTGTTGTCCGGCGAAGTGGACTGCATGATAAACGGCAGGCGCGGAAGATTGAAAGCCGGGGAGTTCGGTATGTGTCTTTCAAACGAAGCGCATGCGTATCGCTCCGTGGGCGCGTCGACCAGTTGGGTCGGGGTGTTTTCCGGCGACTTCGTGCATGCGTTTGAACGGCAGACGAAGAATAAAACAGGAGACGGTTTCCGCTTTGTCTGCGGCAATGAATTATACGAGTATCTTTCAGCAGCTCTGCTGCGTCCGGAACGCCCCGGGCTGCTGACGTTGAAAGCCTGCCTTTACGCGCTGTGCGCGGCGTATTGCGACTGTATTGCATTATCGGAAAGAACGGAAAAAGACGATTCTGCGATGCGGCGGATCGTGGATTTTGTCTCGGACAATTACCGGTCCCGCATCACGCTCGCGGACGTCGCCGACGCGCTCGGGTATGATTACGCTTATACGTCCCGTTGTTTTCATAAGATTTTCCGGCTTTCTTTCCCCGATTTTCTGAACGGATATCGGATCGAGCACGCCCTGACGCTGTTGAACGAAACGGAGAAAAGTCTCGCGGAGATCGCTCTGGAGAGCGGCTTTCAGAGCATTCGCACATTCAACGACGTTTTTCTGAAGCAATTGGGACGTCCGCCTCATACGTACAGAAATCCTTCCCGGATAAAGCGCTGAAGCGCGAGGGCAGGCTGTAACGGCGACGGAGATCTCCCATTCGGAAACAGGCGGAGCCGTCGGGGGGCCGGCCGCGCTCCCGCCGCCGCTGAGGAAGCGGCATGAAACCGCATGTATCCCGCCGGGCGGCGGCTTTTCCGCCATAGCCGTCCGAAGCGCCTTTGCGGACGCGGATTCCGACGGGATGATACGGAACCATACGACTGCCTGCGTGAATGTGACGCGGGCGGGAACAAAAGAGATCCGGAACCGTTCTTCCCGCAGGAAGACGTTCCGGATCTCTTGATTCCGCTTTCCCGATCGAGGCAGACCGCCCCGGCCCGCCGCCGGGCCGCCGAATCCTCCGCGGAATCATTTTTTTCTGAACTGCTGTTTCATTCTCTGCTCTCTCGACAGAATCACCTTGCGCAGGCGAAGGGAATGGGGCGTGACCTCCAGAAGCTCGTCGTCCTTGAGGAATTCCATGCTCTGCTCCAGACTCAGCACCGTGTGCGGCACGAGGCGCAGCGCCTCGTCGCTGCCCGCGGCGCGGGTGTTTGTCATCTGCTTTTTCTTGCAGATATTGCAGGTCAGGTCCTCGTTCTTCGCGCACTCGCCGACGATCATGCCCTCGTAAACCGCGACGCCGGGTCCGATGAACAGCCTGCCGCGGTCCTGCGCGTTGAACAGCCCGTAGGCGGTGCTTTCGCCCTGCTCGAAGCTGACGATCGAGCCGCGCTCCCGCGTGACGATCTCGCCTTTGTAGGGCTCGTAGCCGTCGAACAGGTTATTCATGATGCCGTAGCCGTTGGTATCGGTCAGGAATTCCGAACGGTAGCCGATCAGGCCGCGCGCGGGGATCTTGAATTCCAGATGCGTCGTGCCGCCGCCGTCGCGGTTGCCCATATTCTGCAGCTCGCCGCGGCGGGAACCGATCTTCTCCATCACGGGACCCACGTAGTCCTGCGGGACCTCGACGATCAGCAGCTCCATCGGTTCCAGGACCTTTCCGTCCGCGTCCTTTTTATAAATGACCTGCGGGCGCGAGACCTGGAACTCATACCCCTCGCGGCGCATCGTCTCGATCAGAATGGAAAGATGCAGCTCTCCCCTGCCGGAGACCTTGAACGTGTCGGTGCTGTCGGTCTCCTCCACGCGCATGCTGACGTTGGTCTCGACTTCTTTGAACAGCCGCGCGCGGATATTGCGCGAGGTGACGAACTTGCCCTCTCTGCCGGCGAAGGGGCTGTCGTTGACGAGAAAATTCATCGAGATCGTCGGCTCGTCGATCTTCACGAACGGCAGCGGCTCAACATGATCGACCGCGCAGATGGTCTCGCCGACGTTCAGCTCGTCGATGCCGGAGACCGCGATCAGGTCGCCCATTTTCGCCTCTGCGACTTCTTTTCTTTTCAGCCCTTCGAACTGATAGAGCTTCGAGACCTTCACGTTTTTGACCGTGCCGTCGGTATGACAGAGCGCGACCTGATCGCCGCTTCTGAGCGTGCCGCGCTCTACCCTGCCGACGCCGATCCTGCCGATATAGTCGTCGTAGTCGAGGTTGGCGAACAGCGTCTGCATCGGCGCGTCGATCTCGCCCTCGGGCGGCGCGATATTCTCGATAATGGACTCAAACAGCGGACGCATATCCCCGCTGCGCGCCTCCGGGTCGAGCGACGCATAGCCGTCGCGCGCCGAAGCGTATACCACCGGGAACTCGAGCTGATCCTCGTCCGCGCCGAGATCGATGAACAGGTCGATCACCTCGTCCACGACCTCCGCGGGCCGCGCGCCGGGGCGGTCGATCTTATTGATGACGACGATCGCGTTCTTTTTCGACGCGAGCGCTTTTGTCAACACGAAGCGCGTCTGGGGCATACAGCCCTCGTATGCGTCCACTAAAAGCAAAACGCCGTCCACCATCTGCATGATGCGCTCGACCTCGCCGCCGAAATCCGCGTGGCCGGGCGTGTCGACGATGTTGATCTTGACGCCGTTGTAATGCACGGACGTGTTTTTCGACAAAATCGTGATGCCGCGCTCCCGCTCCAGGTCGTTGGAATCCATCACGCGCTCGGCGACCTGCTCGTTCTCACGGAAAATGCCGCTCTGCTTCAGAAGCTCGTCCACCAGCGTGGTCTTGCCGTGGTCAACGTGCGCGATTATGGCGATATTCCTTAAATCTTCTCTCTGATACACTGTTTTTCACCTTCATTACGGAAATTCCACAAATAAATATTTTACCACGAATACGGCGCGTCTGCAACTGTTATTTCCGATT
Organism: Clostridia bacterium; assembly: GCA_017427315.1. Classification (GTDB taxonomy): domain Bacteria; phylum Bacillota; class Clostridia; order Oscillospirales; family Acutalibacteraceae; genus RGIG2774. The sequence goes on along the minus strand of JAFRTA010000336.1, from coordinate 8,917 downwards.
TTCATCAGAAAAATCCTTTTTTCGCGGGATCTCTTGCGAAAACACAGCCGACGCGGTACAATGAAAAAAAGGCGGTGAGCGGATGATTTTCATCGGATGCCATTTATCGGTAACGGACGGCTGTGAGGCCATGGGAAAAACCATGCTGGATCTCGGCGGCAGCACCTTCGCGTATTTCACGCGCAATCCGCGGGGCGGGAAGTCAAAGGACATCGTCCCCGACGACGCGGCGGCGCTGAACGCGCTTCTGAAGCGGGAAAACTTCGGCCCGCTCGTCGCCCACGGAAGCTATACAATGAACCTCTGCGCGGCAAATCCCGCAATGCGGGAAAACGGCCTCGATATGCTGAAAAAGGACCTTGCGCGAATGAAGCTGTTTCCCGGCGCGCTGTACAACTTTCATCCCGGCGCGCACGTGGGACAGGGCGCGGAAACCGGCATACAACTGATCGCGGACGCGCTGAACGAAACGCTGACGGCACAGACGCGCACGACGGTGCTGCTGGAAACCATGGCGGGCAAGGGCTCGGAGATCGGCGGCAGCTTCGGGGAACTGCGGGAGATCATCGACCGCGTCGACCGTCGGGACCTGCTCGGCGTATGTCTCGATACCTGCCACGTCTGGGACGCCGGATACGATATCGTGGACGATTTCGACGGCGTGCTGACGGAATTCGACCGCGTGGTCGGGCTTTCGCGTCTGAACGCGATCCACTTCAACGACAGCAAAAACGAACGCGGTTCCCGCAAGGACCGGCACGAAAAGTTAAGCCGGGGAAAGATCGGCGGGGATGCGATGCGGCGCATCGCCCTGCACCCCGCCCTGCAGGGGCTGCCGTTCATTCTGGAGACGCCCAACGACGCGGAAGGGTACCGACGGGAGATCCGCACGGTTCTCGATTGGTTCCGGGAGTAAAGCTTGCGTGAAATACAAGTAAATTCTGATTTAGCGAAGCTAAATCAGAATTAAAAAAACCCGCCGGGCAAAGCCGCGGCGGGAAAAAGGAGGCGCGTGATTTTCGTCTCACGCTTTCTTTTTGCCGAAAACAAGCTTCAGCACGAACAGCGTGCCGACCATGAACACGATACCGACGGGCAGCGCGATATACCAGATCGGGACCAGACCCGCAACGATATACGCCGCGAAGGATACGCCCGCCACGGTCAGCGCGTAAGGAAGCTGCGTGGAAACGTGGTTGACATGGTCGCACTGCGCGCCCGCGGAAGACATGATCGTCGTATCGGAGATCGGCGAGCAGTGGTCGCCGCAGACCGCACCCGCCATGCAGGCGGAAATGGCGACGATCATCAGGGGATTGCCCGCGTTGAACACGCTGAGCACGATGGGGATCAGGATGCCGAAGGTGCCCCAGGAGGTACCGGTGGCGAAGGAAAGCCCCACGGCGACCAGGAAAATGATCGCGGGCAGGAATTTCTCAAGGCTGCCGGCGCTGCCCTTGATCATCTGGGCAATGAAGATCTTCGCGCCGAGGGAATCGGTCATCGCCTTCAGCGTCCATGCGCAGGCGAGGATCAGGATGGCGGAGACCATCGCCTTGAAGCCCTCGGGGATGCTTTCCATGATCTGCTTGAAGGAGATCACGCGGCGGATCAGGAAATAGATCACGACAATGATGATCGCGATAAACGCGCCGTAGGCAAGACCGACGGAAGCGTCGGAATCGGAGAACGCGTCGATGAAGCTCGCGCCGCTGAAGAAGCCGCCGGAATAGATCATGCCGATCACGCAGCAGACGATCAGGATCACGACCGGCAGGATCAGATCAATGACCCTGCCCTTTTCGTTGACCTTCATCTCTTCGACTGCCTGCTTCGTGCCGCTCGTGAAGAGATCGCCGTTTTCCTTCGCGTTGAGCTCATGCTTTTTCATCGGGCCGTAATCAAAGCCCGTGATCGCGAGGAAGAGCATCATGACGATCGTCAGAAGCGCGTAAAAGTTATAGGGGATCGCTTTCAGGAACAGGCTCATGCCGCTGTCGGCGCCCGCGCCTCTGGCGAAGCCGGAGACCGCCGCCGCCCAGGAGGAAATCGGCGCGATGATGCAGACGGGCGCCGCCGTGGCGTCGATCAGGTAAGAGAGCTTCGCGCGGGAGATCTTATGCTCGTCGGTCACGGGACGCATGACCGAACCGACGGTCAGACAGTTGAAATAGTCGTCGATGAAGATCAGCACGCCCAGCGCGATGGTGGCGATCTGCGCGCCGACACGGGATTTGATATGTTTTGTCGCCCAGCGGCCGAACGCCGCGGAGCCGCCCGCCTTGTTCATCATCGCGACCAGCGCGCCGAGCAGCACGAGGAAGACGACGATGCCCATATTCCAGGAATCCGAGAGACTCGCGATAAAGCCGTCGCTGATGACGTGGACCACCGTTCCCTCGAAATTGCCGCCAGCGTACAGCACGCCGCCGACGATGATACCGATCGCAAGCGAGGAATAGACCTCTTTCGTGATCAGCGCCAGCACGATGGCGATGATCGCCGGGAGCAGCGACCAGAACATGGCGTAGACCTTCACGTCCTGCCGAACGGTATCGATCGCGGTTTTGACGTTGGACTCAAAATCGGGATCGCTCTCAAGGTTGCCCGCGTAATCATCAAGGTATTCGCGCGCCGCACCGCCGTCGGACAGGTCGACCGCCTCGGTTTCCGCGTCCTCCGCCTCATTTGCCGCGACCAGCAGGACCGTATCGTCCTCAAGCGCGCCGACGGTTTCAACGTCTTCGCCGTCCGCAGGTTCAGCCTGCGCCTCTTTATCGGAGGCTTCGCCGATCTCTTCGGCAAGCGCCGGGTCGGGCGCCGCCGCCGGATCGTCGCCGACGGCCTCTTCGGCGTCCATAACCGCCGCGACGTCGGTCTGCGCAGCGTCGACGTCCGCCATCCGGGCGAACACGCTGCCCAGCGTAAAGGTAACGACGCACATTACCAGCACGAGCAGAAAACGTTTCGTTTTCGGGTTTCTCATAAAAAACTTCCTTCCTTCTCTCAAATGAATAAAAAAACACGGCCGCGGAAAGCGGCCGTGATTCGTCCTGCTGACGGATATGATCAGATAGCTCTCCACAAAATGTGACAGTTCCTTCGTTGTTGACGAAGGCCCCGGCAAGCGCTCCCCGGACGAAAGCTCCTCACCTCGGCGGTCTCCCCTTTCGGCGCGCGTCACAGCCGTCCGTGGCTCTGCGCGCGTACTCTTGTCGACCGCGTCCTCTACCGATATTCTGTTATGGCAACGCCGCATCATTCCAGTATGCGGCGTTGCCTTACAGAAGTTATTCTATTACGAAATATACCGTTTGTCAAGCACTTTTTTTCTTCATGGGATTAACGAGAAGCGCGAGGAACAGCAGCACCATACCGGCAATGCAGATGACGGCGGCGACCAGATAGCCGTTGGAGAAGCCCGCGGCGGTGATCACGCGGCCGATGACCTGCGTGGCAAGCGCCGCGCCGCCCCAGGAGGCGCCGCCCGAGAAGATCGGGTTGATGGCATTCAGGTCCTTCGTGCCGAACAACAGGGCGGTGATGGCCGGGCCGATATTCGCGGAAATCGTGCCGGCGACGCACAGGACGGAGCAGATGACCGCCAGCCAGATGACGGCATGATTCGGGAAAACATAAGCATAGATCAGCGCGCCGATCACGATCGGGACGGCGGTGGTCAGGATCAGGCCCTTGACGCCCAGCTTCTGGGTGATCGTGCCGCCGAGGAACACGAACAGGATGCCGACGCCCTGCATGATGCCCTGCATCGACGCCGCGGTGGTCGCATCCATTCCGCAAGTCGTCAGCAGGGACGGCATATAGGTGCTGATGCCGAGATACGCGATCGAGAAGAACAGGATGCCGACGAAAACGAGCCAGAAGGACGGCGTGCCGAGCGCCTGCCGGAGGGTCAGGCCGGGCGCCTCTTCCGTCTGCGCCGCGCCCGCGGCCGCGCCTGCGCCTTCCCCTGCGGCGGTGACCTTCGGGATGATGAGAAGCGCGGCGATATCGCAAAGAAGCACGATCGCGCCGATGACCAGATAGATCAGTCTCCAGCCCATGAACTTAAACAGGATCCCGGGAAGGAACGAGAACACCGTCGCGCCGACGGACGCGGACGCCAGAACGACCGCGATTCTCGTGGAGACCTTCGCGCCGAACGCGCCGAAATACGGGGTGATCGCGGCGACGCCCATCGCGTGCGTGCCGAACGCAAGGTTGACGCCGCCGAACACGCCTGCCGCAACGATCATCCAGACCGCGCTGGCGCGGTTGCAGATCAGGCAGTAAATTACAGCCAACACGCCGCAGACAGCAAAGATCACGCGGGGCTGCAGTTTTTTCAGAAGCGGACCGAACAGGAAGGTGGAGCAGACAAAGGTAACGAGGCAGCCTATTGTGGCAGACAGCGCGATGTTCGCCATTTTATCGGCGCCCCACTCCTCCATAAAGGACGGGAGAAAGATCGAAAACGTGGAATTGACGCCCATGTTTGCGAACAGGGCGATGCACGCGCCGATCATCGCGCGCATACTGTTGCGTTTTACGGTGGAATCCATCATCAATACTCCTTTTCTTTGCCGCAGCCGTTGCCCGCTTCACAACGGGAAAAAACGTCTGCAATAAAATCGCAAAAATTGCACAAGTCCGCATCAGTCGTTTTTGACTATAATGCAACCTTGTGTCTGTTATTATACCGCGGGTTCATCATATTGTCAAGAGATTCCGTGCGCGCCCCGGCGTTTTTTCCGGACGAAAAAAACGCCGGGGCTCCGCCGCTGTCGGCGGGACCCCGGAACAATATGCTCGCTCTTTATCTGAATTCGTAAACGATTACGCTGACGAGCGCGCTGAAGAAGTTGACGATCCCGTGGAAAAACGCTGCGAGGCCTTCGTATTCGCCGTAAGGCTCGTTTTTTTCTTCCTCGATCGTCACGCTGCCGAGCTTCACCGAGCCGTTATAGCGGTAAAGCGTATTTTCATAATTCCGCACGTCGTCTTCCCTCAGGGTGAACACACGGAAGCCGTAGGGCTTCGTCTTCGCCATCTCGCAGCCGTAGGTAAAGCCGAGCTCGATCCCGTCCCACACGCCGGAGAAGCCCTCGACGTGCTGGTGCCCGAAGAACAGGCCCATCACGTCGCCGCACTCTTTGAACGCCGCGAACTCATAGCTCGACCTGCCGGGCTCATAGGAAAACATATTATAACCGTTCGCGATTTCCTTATTCAGCCGCAGAAAGCCCTCTTTCGCCTTTTTCGCGCCCTCGTCGGTCATTTTGCAGGGCTCGAAGAGGTTGCCGATCTCGGCGATCTGGATATGCTGGAACGCGAGCGCCGGCACGGGAACGCCGCCGTTCGACGCGGTGAGCGCCGCGGACGCGTCCCGGTACCAGTCCACCTGCTCGTCGGAAATGCCGCCGCGGCAGGTATCCAAGAGCCAGACGCAAAGCTTGTCCGCGCCGTCCGCACCCCTGACCGTGACGTGGTAATCCACACCGTCCTGCGCATCCGCGCTCTCGTCAAAGGCGATGCAGTGCGGATATTTCGCGAAGATCTCAAGCCAGTCCGCGCCGGTAAGCCCGACCTTGCGGTCGTTGTTACCGAGGGCGATCACGTAAGGGACCCCGAATTTTTCGATCTCGGAGAAGATCGCGTCCACCGCTTTTTCCACGTTGGCGCGGGTCTTTTCCGCGTTCAGCTCGCCTTTGATATTCTCGACGTTCACACCCTCGCGCCCGGGCTGCGCGTCCACGCCGACGTCGCCGACGCGGCTGTCCTCGACAATATCGCCCGAAATGACGATCAGATCCGGGTCGGAGAATTCGATCGACCGGCGCACAAGCTCGAGCATATCCCACGCGGGGTACGCGTCGTCCTGCGTGTCGCTGAGCTGCAGAATACGGAAGGTGCCGTCCGCGCGGAAGCGCAGCTCCCCCGTATCCTCCGCCGCCGCGAAGGGCAGCGAACAGCAGACGAGGACCAGCGCGAGAATGAGCGACAGATATCTTTTCATACTTCTTCCTCCTCTTTTATCATTTACATATATTATAGCCGTTGTCCGGGCTTTTTTCAAGTCCAAAGAGAGGTAATGAACATCGGGCTCGCGTCCGCCGCTTTTTTGAAGCCGCAGGACTCGTAGAAGCCCAGCTCTTCATCGTAGGCGACGAGGACGATGCGCAGATAGTCGGCATAGATCTCCTTGACGCGTTCGACCAGCGCCCTGCCGACGCCCGCGCCCTGATATTCGGGGCGGACGAGCAGATAATGGATATAGGCGGTCATCACGCCGTCGTCCATCGCGCAGATCATGCCCACGAGCCGATCGCCGTCCCACGCGGAGACCACGGTCCCGAAGCCCCGCATCGCCTTGACCAGCTTTTCGGGGAAATGCCCCGACGACCAGCCCACGGAGAGGAAGAGCTCCTGCAGGGTGGCTTGGTCGAAGTCATGCGTATCCCGATAGGCAATCGTCATCCGTCAATCCTCCAGCATATTCTTTACCGGCACGCACACGTGCAGGCGGTCGAATCCGAAAACCCCCTTCGCGTTCCCCGACAGGAACGCGGTTTTTTCGCCGTCGGTCAGCTCCGGGCTTTTCAGCACGAAATCGAAGCTCATTTTATAGGTGATCTCGCTCATGGTGCGGGGGTAGTCGCTGCCCCACATGAGCTTTTCCATGCCGCAGATCTCCGCCGCCTCGCGGATCGCGCGCACCGCCGAGGGGTACGGGTAAAACTCTTTGTGGAACAGCCAGGTGATGCCGCCGCTCTCGATATATACGTTTTTCTCCCGCGCGAGGCGGATCTGCTCCTGCCAGCCGGGACGTGTGACCATGCCGAAATGCCCGATCGCGATCCGGACGTCGGGGAACTGCCGGATCATCTCCCGCGCCGAGGCGGTCTGCGCGTCGCCGTCCGCGAGCTCCAGACCGACGAACAGGCCGTACTTTTGCGCCGCCTCAAACACGGCGGCGTATCTCGTCAGATCCGCGTGTTTCATGCGGCCGGCGCAGAGCTTGATCCCGTCGAAGCCCTCTGTTTCGGGCGGGGTATCGTCGTCGAAATAAGAATATATTTTAATCCGGTCGGGGTATTTTGTTTTGACCGCGCGCAGATAAGCGTTCTGATTTCCGTCGATGACCTCCTGCGTGACGACCGCGGCGGAAACGCCCGCGTAATCCATATTCGAGATCAGCATTTCCGCGGTGTTCGCGCCGTCGACCATATAGGGCGGCGTCATCTACCGCACCTCGCCGCCGAAGTCGCTGCGCCCGCCGGTGAGCGAGCGCACGGGCCTGCCGCCGACGGTTCCGTTCTGTTTTTTCCACAAATGCACGTGGGCGTCGATGAGGGTCAAATCTAACACCGCCTTTTCATATAAAGAGAAAGAGATCGGACCGGAGACCGGAGACTGGAGACTGGAGACTAAAGACTTAAGATCTGGATCTGAGGTCATTGCTCCTATGTCAGTATGTTGATCTTTCGTCTTTGGACTCTCGTATTTCGTCTATGATCTTTGGTCTTTCGTCTTTAGTCTCTCGTCTTTAGTCTCTCGTCTTTCGTCTTTAGTCTTTGGTCTTTAGTCTTTCGTCTTTCGTCTTTGGTCTTAACCGATCTTTAACCGATCCGGATCAGCAGCTTCGCCAGCGACCCGTCGTTATGCGCCAGCTTTTCAAACGCCTCCGCTGCGTCGTCGATCGGATAAACGCCGCTGACCATTTTCAGCACGTCCGCCTTCCCGGCGGCGACAAGGTCGATCAGCTCCTCGAAATCCCGGGTAAAGGCGTTTCGGCTGCCGAAGACGTTCAGCTCTTTTTTGAGCAGGATCGAATGCACGAAGGTCGTCTCGCGCTTGCCGTTACCGATCAGCACGATATCCGCGCCGTGCGCCGCCTCATTGATGCAGCTCAGGAACGTCTCCGGCGCGCCGCATGCCTCGACGCAGATATCGAAGCCGTTTCCCTCGGTGAATGAAACGCACGCGCCGTGAAGGTCTTCGGTTTTTACGTTGACGGTGCGGTCCGCGCCGTATGCCGCGGCAAGCTCCAGACGGACCCCGAGCATATCCGCGATCAGCACCCGCGCGCCCATCGCCTTCGCCTTGATGAGCGCGAACAGTCCGATGGGACCCGCGCCCATGATGAGCAGATTGTCGCCCGGATTCACCCGCGCGCGGGAGAGCGCGTGACAACTGATCGAGAACGGCTCGATCAGCGCGAGTTCCTTCGCGGAAAGCCCCTTGCCGGGGATGATCCGCTCGACGGGCATCGTGATGTATTCGCGGAACGCGCCGTCACGCTGCACGCCCATGGTCTGATTATCGTGGCAGGCGTTGACGATCCCGCGGCGGCAGGCGTAGCACTTGCCGCAGTTGAAATACGGGTTGCAGGTCACGACGTCGCCCGGCTTCAGCCCCCGGCCGTTCTCGGGGACCGTGACGATCTCGGCGCTGAACTCGTGCCCCGGGATGCGCGGATAGGTCGTGAAGGGCTGGTTGCCCGTGTAGCTCGCGACGTCCGCGCCGCAGATCCCGCCGTAAAGCACGCGCAAAAGCGCCTCGCCCGGCTTCGGCTCCGGTTTTTCCGTCTGCGCGACCCGCACCTCTCCGGGCGTGACGATCTGGATCGTTTTCATAGGTAACACTTCCGTTTCTTCGTGATTCTGCAATTATTATAGTATAAAACGGGAATGAACGCAAGTGCGCATTCCCGTTTTTTTGCGTTTGCGGATCTCAGTCCCGAGACCCGAGACTGTAAATTCTGATTTAACGGCGAAGCCGTAAAATCAGAATTTCGGGTATCGGGTATCGGATCTCGTGGATCGTGCTTGTGAATTATATTGTTTGTTTCTATTGTATTCACAGCGTCAATTCTTTGATTTGAGCCGCGGTTTCGGCACGATATCCGATCCCCGAT
>JAFRTA010000335.1 GCA_017427315.1 Clostridia bacterium | reverse complement strand
GCTGAAGGCGACCTGTATCTTCAGCGCCAACGACGCGTGCACGCTTTTAGGGGAAGCTGTTGCGGGGTCGGACGAAGCGTTCGTTGCAATGATGAATGAAAAAGCGGCGATGCTCGGAATGAACGATACGAATTTCGAAAATTGTACCGGCCTTGACGATACGGCGGAAAATCATCTGACGAGCGCATACGATATAGCATTGATGTCCCGTGCGTTGTTAAAGCATGATATCGTGAAAGAATACTCAACCGTATATATGGATACTTTACGGCAAGGAAAAACGCAGCTTGTGAATACAAATAAGCTTGTTCGTACATATAAAGGAATTACGGGATTGAAAACGGGAACGACGGATAAAGCGGGGTGTTGTATTTCGGCTACGGCGGAACGCGACGGGCTGTCGTTGATTGCCGTCGTCCTCGGCGCGCGTGACAGCGCGGAAAGATTCAGCGGCGCGAAAAAACTTCTTGACTGGGGGTTCGCCAACTATGAATGCTTTACGCCCCGGGTCGAGAACGAAGAGCTGCCCGTGATAAACGTATACAGGGGCGCGGAAAGAACGGTGATACCGGTTCCGAAGGCTGTCTCTCCCGTCGTGCTGAAAAGAGGGCAAAGCAAAGCAATAAAAGCAGTCGCAGAATGCGGGGAATCGGTTTTGGCGCCCGTTGAAAAAGGGCAAACGCTCGGAATGATAAAGTATTATCTCGATGAAGAAATCATCGCGCAGATTCGATTGATCGCACCGGACGATATTCCGAAAATCACCGTATTTGATTATCTGAAAAAAATGCTTTTGCAAGGATAAAACAAAGGAAAAAAAAGAAGGAAAGTATTGAAATATGTTCGTGATTAGTGTAAAATAATAGTACGATTATAATTATGTCGGAGGTCTCATTGGTAAAATGTCCGTTAAACTGAATACGAAGTATCTTGACCGGTTTATATCCGAAAAGGATTATGCGGATATAAAACCGGAAGTCGATAGAGCGAACGATTTTTTATACGGCAACAGAATGCAGGCTGCGGGCGCGGATTTTCACGGTTGGTTGAATCTCCCTTTTGATTATGACAGGGAAGAATTCGACCGCATATTGAAGGCGGCTGCAAAAATCAGAGACGATTCGGAAGTTCTTGTCGTTATCGGTATCGGCGGGAGCTATCTCGGAGCAAGAGCGGTAATCGAGTTTATTAAATCGAAAAACTACAATCTTACGCATTCGCCGAATGATCCTCAGATTTTTTTCGTCGGCAACAGCATCAGTCCCTCGGAGCTTTCCGAAGTTTATCATATCTGCGAGAAAAAGGATTTTTCCGTCAACATCATCTCCAAATCGGGCACAACGACCGAGCCTGCTATCGCGTTCCGCGTTTTTCGTCAGCTTCTTGTTAAAAAATACGGCGACAAGGGGGCGGCAGGCAGAATCTATGCAACAACTGACGCCGCGAAAGGCACGCTTCGATTCCTGTCCGACCGGGAAGGTTACGAGACGTTCGTCGTACCCGACGACGTCGGCGGCAGATATTCCGTTTTGACAGCGGTCGGCCTCCTGCCGATTGCTGCCGCCGGAATCGATATCGGCGCTCTGATTTCCGGGGCTGCGGACGCTGCAGAAAAATACGCTTCTTCCGATTTTTCCGCGAACGACTGTATGAAATACGCCGCTATCAGAAACATTCTTTACCGCAAGGGAAAGAAAATCGAAATGATGGTCAGCTATGAACCCGATTATCAGATGATGAACGAATGGTTCAAGCAGTTGTTCGGCGAGAGCGAAGGCAAGGATCAAAAGGGCGTTTTTCCGGCAAGCGCGATTTATTCCACGGATTTGCATTCTCTCGGGCAGTATGTGCAGCAGGGAGAACGTTCTTTGTTTGAAACGGTCGTCTTTTTCAAAAGAGGGAAAGAAGATATCGTTATAGAGGAAGATCCGGAAAATCTCGACGGTCTGAATTTCCTGTCGGGAAATACGCTGTCGGATGTTAACAGAAAAGCTTTTCAGGCCACAGTTCTTGCGCATACCGACGGGGGAGTGCCGAACATCGTTTTTGAGCTTTCTGCAATGGATGAACACACGCTCGGGGAATGGATCTATTTTTTGGAAAAGGCGTGTGCCATTTCCGGTTATATTCTCGGCGTGAATCCCTTTGACCAGCCCGGCGTCGAGATGTATAAAAAGAATATGTTCGCTCTTCTCGGGAAGCCGGGATATGAATCGCTTTCAGAAGAGCTTGTCAAAAGAATTTGCGATTGATTTTGTTTATATTATCCGGAAGGAGAAGATTTATATGGTTAAGTTACTGATCGGAACAAAAGGCAGCGGAAAAACGAAAAGACTGATTGACGAGGTCAATAAAGCTCTGGCTACGACAAAGGGAAACGTTGTTTGTATCGAAAAAAACAAAGTGTTGTCTTATAACGTGAATTATCAGGCAAGACTCGTTACGACCGACGATTACGGCATTTCCGGCTATCCGATGCTTTACGGTTTGCTTTGCGGGCTGTGTTCCGGAAACCATGATATCACCGACGTTCTTGTTGACGCCACGCTCCGCATCGGTTCCCGTGATCCGCAGGAGACGGCTGCATTTCTCAAGCGCGTTTCCGAGCTGTCGACGATGGCTGAAACGGATTTCGTGTTTACGCTTTCGATAAACGAAGAAGAGCTTCCTGCGGAAGTATTTGAATTCTGCAAAAAAATCTGAAAAATTGTTCTTGACAAAAGGTTCCGGTATATATATAATATTTAGGTGTGATTTTTGGAGGTTCCCGCATGAAGATCGATCTTTCGTCCGTATTTAATGCTGACGGCGTAAGTATCAGTTTCAATCGGAAGATTACTCTTAACGGCGGGGATGAAGAAACGGATCAGAATTTTATTTCCGGTATCACATGCAAAGGCACGGTGCAGAATCATGCCGGTATGGTCGAAATGGACGCCGTTGCGGATTTCGATTATTCGGCTCTCTGCGATCGATGCGCGCAGACGGCTACGAAGCATTTTTCATTACCGATTCATCACAGATTGATTCAGCATTTCAGCTCGGATTATAACGATGAATATATTGAACTCGGCTCCGCTGCGATGGATATTGACGAGCTCGTATGGGAAGACGTAGTTCTATCTCTGCCGATGCAGTGGCTTTGCAAACCGGATTGTAAGGGCTTATGCGCCGTATGCGGCGCCGATTTGAATTTCGGCGATTGCGGCTGCAAAAAACCGGGTGATCCGAGATTTGATATTCTCGAGAGTCTTCTCGACGAACAGTTTCGCACATAATGTAGGAGGATATGTAAAATGGCAGTACCTGCAAGAAGAACCTCAAGCGCAAGAAGAGATCGCAGAAGATCCAGCGTTTGGAAACTCAATGCACCCGCAATCGAGAAATGCCCCAACTGCGGCGAGTATAAAAGAAGCCACAGAGTATGCCCGGCTTGCGGTCAGTATAACGGTCGTCAGGTCATTACAATCAAAGAAGACTGATCGGTTTATATGCTGCTTTCAAGGCGGAGAAGGATGCTTCCCCGCCTTTTAAGTGTTATAAAGGAGTATCTTCATGTCCGTTCGGATTGATTCCGTAAGCAAAGGTTCGTTAGGGTACCGTAAGGGCATACGCCCCGGCGATACCCTTGTTTCATTGAACGGCAATGAGGTTTTCGACGTGCTCGATTACCGTTTCTTCGGGGCTGCTGACGATATTTACGTGCAGACGATCAATTCTCGCGGAAAACTGAAAACGAAACATATCCGTGCGCACGGTGACGTAGACGCGCTTGGTTTCGGCTTTGATACTTATCTGATGGACAAAAAACAGCGGTGCAGAAATAAATGTATCTTCTGTTTCGTCGACCAGATGCCGCCCGGCATGCGGGAAAGCCTGTATTTCAAAGACGATGATTCAAGGCTGTCCTTTTTTTTCGGGAATTATATCACGCTGACCGCAGTCAGCGAAAGAGAAGTACAGAGAATCATCGATATGCACATCAGTCCTATCAACATATCCGTTCATACGATGAATCCGGAGCTTCGGGTGAAAATGATGGGCAATCCCCGTTCCGGCGATGCGTTGAAAATCATAGACCGTCTGTCGGACGCCGGTATTAAAATGAATACACAGCTTGTATTATGTCCCGGTATCAACGACGGAGAAGAGCTTCGGTATTCTCTTGACGAATTGTCAAAAAGATATCCCCAGGTACAAAGCGTCGCCGCTGTTCCCGTAGGATTGACCGATTACAGGGAGGGCTTGTATCCGCTTGTGCCGTATACGGCGGAGACGGCATGCAATACGCTCGATATTATCGATGAATTTAACGAGCATTTTCGTTATTTTCACGGCTTCCCGCTTTGTTTTCCGGCTGACGAGTTCTACATCAAAGCCGGAAGAAACATGCCGGAAGCCGAATACTACGGCGATTTTTCACAGCTTGAAAACGGCGTAGGAATGTGGGCGTTGACGAAGCAGACCTTCATCGAAGCGCTGAAACGAAACGATATCTGCCAACGACCCGGCAGAGAGGTATTCATCGCTACGGGCGAGGCGGCATATCCGCTGCTTGCCGAGCTCGTCCGACTCCTGAAAGGCAATCATCCGGACGTCAGTGTAAACGTGATACGCGTCGAAAACCGTTTTTTCGGCAGAAGCGTGACGGTAGCCGGTCTGTTAACGGGAAAAGATTTATCCGAACAGCTTCGGGACGTGGTAAAGCAGGGAAGCGTTCTGCTGCTTCCTTCTTCAACGATCAAAACACCGGAAGAAAGGGTGTTCCTGGACGATATGCGTGTGGAAACGCTTTCCGAACGGCTGAATGTTCAAATTGAAATCATCGGAGAAACGGACGGAGAAGCGCTTCTGAACGCAATTTTGGGAAAATGAGGTGAGTTAAAAATGTCAAAACCGATTGTCGCGATCGTCGGCAGGCCGAACGTCGGGAAATCAACGTTGTTCAACAAATTAAGCGGAAAAAGGATTGCCATCGTCGACGATACGCCGGGCGTGACGCGCGACAGGATTTATGCGGATTGCGAATGGCTGGAACATCATTTTATGCTTGTGGATACCGGCGGTATCGAGCCGTTTTCCGATGATTCCATATTAAAGCAGATGCGTTTGCAGGCGCAGATCGCAATTGAGGACGCCGACGTGATTGTTCTGGTAACGGATATTACGGCGGGCGTCGTCGCTACGGACAAAGAAGTGGCGCAAATGCTGATGAAAAGCAGCAAGCCAATCGTTCTTGCCGTAAACAAATGCGACTCTGTGGGCGAGCTCCCGAATGAATTTTATGAATTCTACAATCTCGGTCTCGGCGACCCGATTGCAATATCATCCGTTCACGGGCACGGTACGGGAGACCTTCTTGACGAAATCGTGAAGTATTTTCCCGCCGAAGATGCATCCGATGAAGAAGACGACCGCATTAAAGTTGCTATCATCGGGAAACCGAACGTCGGGAAATCCTCTCTTGTCAACGCCGTATGCGGTGAAAACAGGGCGATCGTTTCGGATATCGCGGGTACGACGAGAGATTCGACCGACACGGAGGTCGTCGTCGGCGGGAAAAAATATTTATTGATTGATACCGCCGGACTTCGACGCAAATCGAAAATAGAAGATGCGATAGAAAAATACAGCGTTATCCGCGCCATTGCAGCCGTGGAGCGCGCAAACGTGTGCGTGATATTGATTGATGCGCTGGTCGGTTTTACCGAACAGGATTCCAAGGTCGCAGGAATTGCGCACGAAAGAGGAAAAGCCTGTATCATCGCCGTGAACAAATGGGACGCATATGAGAAAGACGGTAAAAGCATGGACGTTTACCGAAAAAAACTCATGGTGGATTTTTCGTTTATGTCCTATGCGCCGATTATTTTCATTTCCGCAAAAACGGGACAACGGATTGACCGGCTGTTTGAATTGATCGATTACGTCGACGCGCAGAACGCCCTGCGCATTTCAACCGGAAAACTGAACGATATCCTTGCCGAAGCGCAGGCGAGAATGCAGCCGCCGACCGATAAAGGCAGAAGACTGAAGATATTCTATGTCACACAGGCTTCCACGCGGCCGCCGACATTCGTATTTTTTGTGAACAATAAGGAATTGTTCCATTACAGTTATCAAAGATATCTGGATAACCGGATTCGCGAGGTGTTCGGTCTCGAAGGAACGCCGACGCGCTTTGTGATACGGGAGCGGGAAAAGAAATAAGAATCGTACTTTTTTGATTTGTTGTTGACATTCGTCCGTTTATTCCGTATAATTTCATTGTAAGCAATCGAAACAAAAGAAGTGTTTTTCAGGAGGTAAAGATTCTATGAAAATGTGGGTTTGCTCGGTCTGCGGTTACGTTCATTTCGGAGATACTCCGCCTGCGGAGTGTCCTCAGTGCCACGTTCCGGCATCGAAATTTGTGGAAAAAGAACAGACCGATAAAGTGGTCTATGCCTGCGAACATGTGATAGGCGCGGGCGCGAAAGGCACGATTGAAGACGACGTTTATCAGGGCCTTGTCGATAATTTCAACGGCGAATGCTCCGAAGTCGGTATGTATCTTGCCATGAGCAGAGCGGCAGAGCGAGAAGGATATCCCGAGGTGGCGGAAGCGTATAAGAGATACGCGTTCGAAGAAGCGGAACATGCAGCGAAATTTGCGGAGCTTCTCGGCGAAGTCGTTTATCCCGATACGAAGAAAAACCTCGAACTCAGAGCCGCCGCGGAAGCAGGCGCGTGCGAGGGAAAATTGAACCTTGCCAAAAGAGCAAAAGAACTCGGATACGATGCGATTCACGATACCGTTCATGAAATAGCGAAGGATGAGGCGCGTCACGGCGCCGGTTTCGCAGGCCTTCTGAAAAGGTATTTCAAAGACTGATACGTTTTGTTCCGGGCAGAAAGCGTTTCACTGCAGCGTGAGCTGCGGTGAAACGCTTATTTTCGGGAATATCCGCATGAAACAAAGCATATTTCGATGTTGAAAAATATAATATATCGTGTATAATAATATTCAGGGTTTTCATATAAATTACAGATACTGTTCCCGGAGTGATTTATATGAATAAACTTGCTTTGTTTCTTTCCTCCGTTTTGATTTTTATGACCGCCGTTTACTCCGCCTACGCATTTCGCAGCGGTGTTTTTTCTCCGATATCAAGCTCTTTTGCCGATTCGGAGCTGACCGTCATTCTCGACCCCGGACACGGCGGCTTCGACGGAGGCGCAACGGCTGTGGACGGAACGGCGGAAAAAGATTTTAACTTGCAAATATCCCTGATTCTGCGCGAATACCTTGAATTATACGGGTTCCGTGTCGTCATGACGCGGACGGAAGACGCCTCGACCGATTCCGTTGCGGACGGAACAATCCGCGAAAGAAAGGTCGACGATATCCATAATCGCTTGTCGCTCGTCAATGAAACCGACAACTGCATCCTGTTGAGTATTCACCAGAATTATTTTGAAGATCCGTCCTGCTGCGGGACGCAGGTATTTTACTCTGCAAATACGACGCAGGGCAAAGAGCTTGCAGAGGCGATTCAAAGAGAGATTGTATCGCTGCTTCAGCCGGAGAATACCAGACTCGTAAAATCTGCCGGGAAAGAAATTTATCTTTTGAATAACGCACAAAAGCCCGCGGTATTGGTTGAGTGCGGTTTTATTTCAAACCGTAACGATACGATAAAGCTGCAGGATGAATCCTATCGGAAAAAAATATCTTTCTGTATTGCGAAAGCAGTTTTTGATTATTACAAAAATGATAGGTCGACCGGTTAAATCGGCAATCGGAGGTTCTTTATGGCGCAAAAAAACAAATCCGTTTACGTCTGCGGAAAGTGCGGATATGAATCTGCGAAATGGTACGGACAGTGTCCGGCGTGTTATGAATGGAACACCATGGAAGAGGAGCTTCGCGCCGTTTCCGTATCAAAATCGGGCGACAGAGCCGCCGGAGGCGGTGTCCTGTCCTCAAAAGCCGTAACGCTGAAACAAATTACGGATATCAAAGAACACAGATACGATACCGGCATCGGTGAGCTTGACAATGTGCTCGGCGGCGGGTTGGTCAAGGGATCCGTCGTTCTGCTCAGCGGTGATCCGGGGATCGGAAAATCCACGATTCTTCTGCAGATTTGCCAAACGCTCGGCCGACGTCTGCGTGTTCTGTATATATCTGGCGAGGAATCTCCGCATCAGATAAAACTGCGCGCAGACAGACTCGGCGTGAATACGGAAAACCTATTTGTCATATGCGAAACGGATACGCAGTTATTATGCGAATACATCCGCGCGGAAAAGCCGGACGCCGTTATCGTCGATTCCATCCAGACGATGTGTATTTCGGAACTGCAATCGTCGCCCGGCAGCGTGACGCAGGTGCGTGAATCAACGAATCTTTACGTTCGTACTGCAAAAAGCCTCAATATCCCGATTATTATCGTCGGGCACGTCAATAAAGACGGCAATATAGCAGGACCGAAAGTGCTCGAGCATATCGTGGATACCGTTCTTTATTTTGAAGGCGAACGGAATTTAAGCTACAGGATTCTTCGCGCGGAAAAGAACCGCTACGGTTCCACGAACGAAATCGGCGTTTTTGAAATGACGGACAAAGGCTTGAAAGAGGTCGCAAATCCGTCGCAGATGCTGATTTCGGGAAGACCGAAAAATACATCGGGAACCTGCATCGCCTGTGTAATGGAAGGCTCAAGGCCGATTCTTGCCGAGGTTCAGGGGTTGGTAACGCCTTCCGGCTTCGGAAACCCGCGCAGAATGTCGACCGGATTCGACTTTTCGAGAATGGCGATGCTGATTGCCGTGCTTGAAAAAAGATGCGGTTATTTCATGGGGAATATGGATTGTTACGTGAATATCGTAGGCGGTTTGCGGATTGACGAACCGTCGAGCGATTTAACCGTCGCATTGACGCTTATTTCATCGTTGAAAGACGCGGTTATCCGGGACGACGTTATCGCGTTCGGAGAGATCGGTCTTGCGGGCGAAGTGCGCGGCGTAACAGCTTGTGAACAGCGCATCAAAGAGGCGCTTCGACTCGGGTTCCGGGAATGTATCATTCCGATTCATAACGCCCGGACGATTTCGGCACAACTGAAGAATGAAATCAAAATCACAGGCGTCAGAACGATTGCAAAGGCGTTCGAAGCCGCACGGGTGCAGTAATGGCGGGCGGTTGTCGTTTTTTTAAGCAGCCGAATTTACCGGACCATCCATGCAGCGCGGTTATCTCTGGCGGATTATCGGCTGAATCGAGCCGTGAAATCCTTCGATACGGCGTCGAGGTCCTGTCGCCGGAGCCGGAGCCTTCTTTGCCGGCCTCCATTGCGACGCACGCGGATATGGTCTTTTCCTATCTCGGCGGGGGAGCGGCGATTATTTCGGATAAGCAATATCAATTGCTCGATCGGTTCCAAAAGATGAACGGGACCGTCGTGCATCGGGAAACAATCGGCGCCGAATACCCGGGGGATGCGGTTCTTGACCTGCTGTTGCTGGATGACAGAGTTTTCTGCAACACAAGAATCATATCGGAAAAAACAAAACAATATTTCAAAAAGAATAATATCAGAATGATTCATACGAATCAGGCGTACGTAAAGTGTTCCGTTTGCGTTGTTTCCGAACGCGCGGTGATTACCGAAGATAACGGCGTTTTCCATGCAATCGAAACGGCGGGGGAGTGCGACGTGCTCCTGATTCGTCCCGGTGCCGTTTTGCTGTCGGGATACGACAGAGGGTTTATCGGCGGCTGCAGCGGGAAACTGTCGGAAAGCATGCTTGCATTTAACGGGAAAATAGAAAATCACCCGGATTACCGGAACATCAAATCGTTTTGCAGACAATACGGCGTTTTTCCGCTCAGTCTGTGCAACCGTCAGCTATACGATAACGGGGGTATGATTCCCGTTTGTTATTGAGATACCGATGTAAAAATATTTGAGGAGAAGTTGAAGATGAGAAAAAAATCAAATCCGATTGCGTCGGTCGGCGCAACGATCGTGCTTGTGACGGTTTTTATTTCTGTCAGACACGTGATGAAAAAATACGGTCAAAAAAGAATCTGAGCGTTCTTTCATATTTTCGGGACGAACTTTCATATGATTCAATGGAATCGAGTGAAAGGTTGTTCAATATGCAGAATATGATTATAAGAAAAAAAATCGGTTCGTTCGGCGGTTTTCTGGAAAAAAACCTTGCCGAATATCTGCCGATTTTTCTATTGTTGACTTGTTACGTGCTGGGGTTCGCGATAGGATATAACGGCTCGCAGAATATGAATTCCGACGAAACGGACCGTATATCGCAGATGTTTTTTTCCGCTCCCGAAAAACAATTCCTTCCGCTTGCCGTATCCTTTTATGCGTCGGTCGCTGTATTGACAGTGCTTTTCGGCTTGTCGGTATGCGGTTTTATAACGGTTCCCGTGCTTACGTCTTTTTTCGGAGTCGCATGCGGATATGAGATGGAAATCGGAAGGGTATTGTTCGCCGGAAAAACATATGTAATCATGATTGCGGGTATCCTTCCCGCGATATCCTTTTTCGGCGCTATCCTGATTCGGTACGGTAAAACGGCTTCCTTGCTTTCTTATGAGATATACGGCGCGTTTTTGCATAAATCGCCCGGAAAACCAAACCGGGTCGATTTGAGGTCTTATCTTTCGGCCGGTGCGGCGGTACTTCTGTCGGCAAACGTATGTTCTGTTGCGCATTATCTTGCTTTAAAGATTGCGATGAATTTTTAGGATCCGCTGCAGAATCCGTTTTTCGCCGTTATGATTCATCGTTCTTTTTTCTGCGTTCGGATGCAAGGGGATTGGATTCGGATGCCTTTCTGACCTGGTCGTCGGCGACGTGAGTGTAGATTTCCGTCGTATTCAGATTCTCATGTCCCAAAACATCTTTCAGAACGCGGATATCCGCGCCGCCGTATTGATACATCAGCGTCGCGGCGGTATGGCGGAGTTTATGCGTGGAATAACCACGGCCGTTTAAACCGATTTTGTTTAAAAAGTTTTCTACGATATATTGCACGGATCTGTTTGATATTCTGACGCCGCGGTTGCTGATAAACAACGCGTCGCGTTCTTTGACGCCTTCCATCGGTCTTTGACGCAGATAATCCGATATGGCGATTTTACAAGCGTCGTTCAGATAAATCACACGCTGTTTGTTGCCTTTGCCGGTTACGGTGACGCTGTCGTCCTTTATATCGGAAATGTTTAATCCGACCAGCTCGGACAGGCGCAGGCCGCAATTCAGGAATAACGTAATCATGCAGTAATCCCGCGCGCGGTTTTTTCCGTCAACGGCGCTTAAGAGATCGCGGCTTTCTTCCAACGTCAAATATTTCGGAAGCGCGCGTTTTCGTTTCGGCGCTTCGAGATGTTCCATGTAGTTTTCATGCGTCAGCCTGTTATTCAGATAAAGGTATTTATAAAATGATCTGATTGCAGATACGATCCTGCAACGCGCGCTTTCTTTGTCTTTGCGAACGTCGGCGCAGTACGTTAAAAAAATATAAGTATCCGTCAGCGTTATCTTATCGTAAAACGCAGGTGTGACGGAACGGATATCCGTTTGCGCGAGTTCCTCATCGGAAAGATTCATTTTTTTGCCTGAAAAAATAAATCTTGTAAACATCCGGATATCTATCATGTATTCATAAACGGTTTTCGGCGATCTGTTTTTTACAACCCGCAAATGGTTTAAATATTCGCTGACGATCTGCGGTAGTTCATCGTAGTTGATAATCATTGGAAGAAAAGCCTCCGAGCCTGTGTTTTCTCACTGCCACTGCCTCGAATTGCACAAAACATTTATTTTGTGCAATTCAGTCTGTTTTGATTATACCCTATTCCGCTGAAAATGTCAAGAAAAATCTGATTCGCTGCACGGCTTCTGCCCTGCTACGAACCAGATTCATTCATTTATATTTCACTGTTTTTGACGTTCAGTGCGCGCATTGCGTTCAATATGGCGATCACAGCCACGCCGACGTCTGCAAATACAGCCCACCACATATCGGCGATTCCGAACGCGCCGAGTATCAATACGAGAATCTTTACGGAAAGTGAAAACACGATATTTTCTTTCACAAGCCGCATCGTTCTTCTTGCAAGCTTTATCGCCGTAACAATCTTTGACGGTTTGTCATCCATCAGAACCACGTCGGCAGCCTCAATTGCAGCGTCGGAGCCAAGCGCGCCCATTGCGACGCCGACGTCTGCCCTGCCGATCACCGGCGCGTCGTTGATGCCGTCGCCGATAAATAAAAGCGTTTTGTTTTTGGGCTTGCAGAACAATTGTTCTTCTATCTTTTCAACCTTGTCTGCCGGAAGCAGTCCGCAATGATATTCATCGATTTGCAATTGTGCGGCGACAGTTTCTCCGACCGTTTGCGTATCACCAGTCAGCATTACGGTTTTGATTTGCATATCTTTGATTCCGTGAATTGCCTTGACGGCGTCGTCTTTCAGTTCGTCGGATATCAGCAGATGACCCATGTATTCTCCGGAAGCGGCGATATGTACGATGGTGCCGCCGATACACCGATGACAGGGCCGGATATCGACGCCTATCTGTTCCATCAGCTTTTCATTGCCGACATACACGGTCATGCCGTCTATTTCGGCTTTCACGCCCTTGCCGGCAATTTCTTCAACGTTTGAGATTCTTGAGGCGTCTATTTGTTTATTGTAAGCTTCTTTGACCGAGCGGGCAATCGGATGATCGGAATATGTTTCGGCATAGGCGGCGTATTCTATCAGCATACTTTCGTTGATTTTTTCGGGGTGAAGCGCCGTTACGTTGAAAACGCCTTTTGTGAGCGTTCCGGTTTTATCAAAGACAGCGACGCGTGTTTTTGACAGCGCTTCCATATAGTTGCCGCCTTTAATCAGAATGCCGCATTTCGATGCGCCCCCGATTCCGCCGAAAAAGCTCAAAGGAACGGAAATGACCAATGCGCACGGACAGGATATCACCAAAAACGTCAGGGCCCTGTGTATCCAGTCGCGCCACCCCGCTGCTTCTGCGTGCAGCAGAAGCGGAGGCAGAACCGCAAGAAGGAATGCCGAAAGAACGACGACGGGCGTATATACCTTTGAAAAACGTGTAATGAAGTTTTCGGTTTTCGCTTTTTTGCTGCTTGCGTTTTCCACAAGATCCAGAATTTTGGAAACCGTGGATTCGCCGAACGATTTCGTCACCCTGATGCTGACCAGACCGCTCATATTGACGCAGCCGCTCATAATATCGTCGCCGGTATTCAGAATGCGGGGAACGGATTCGCCCGTCAGTGCCGATGAATCGACCTGTGTTGAGCCTTCCGTGACAATCCCGTCAAGCGGGACCCGTTCGCCCGGTTTCACGATGATGGTATCCCCCGGCGATATGGTATCCGGATCGACCCGGACAATTTCGCCGTTTCGCTCGATATTCGCAAAATCGGGGCGGATATCCATGAGGGATGCGATCGATTTTCTCGATTTGCCGACGGCAATCCCCTGGAACAGTTCTCCAATCTGATAAAACAGCATGACTGCGACGGCTTCGCGATACTCCCCCGTTCCGAACGCGCCGACCGTGGCGACGGCCATCAGAAAGTTCTCGTCAAAAAGCCGACCGTGTATGATGTTCAATCCGGCTTTACGCAAAACGTCGTATCCGATAACAAAATACGGAGGAAGATACAGTGCAAGCCGAAAATACCATTCCCCGGGTTGCAAAAGAGCGTCGGCAACCCATGCAGCGATGAGCAACACGGCGGCGGCAATGATTCGTTTCAGATTCCTTTTCTGCTTGCGTGACATGCAATCGCCTCTTTTACAGAATCACTTCGCAGTCGGGTTCGACTTTTGCAATCGTTTTGCAAACCTTTTTCATCAGCTTGTCAACGTCGACGCCGTCTGCGAATTCAAGCGTCATTTTCTGTTTGATATAGCTTACCTCTGCACCGGCGACGCCGTCGATTTTCAAAACGGCGTCCTGCATTTTCTGCGCGCAGACGGCGCAGTCGAGATCGACAAGTTCGTAAGTCTTTTTCATCGGGTATGTACTCCTTTCGCGATTTTATTCGTTTATATGTTCCATGCCGCAATCGATGATCTTGTATACGTGATCGTCGTCGAGTGCGTAAAACACAATTTTTCCGCTTCTGCGGGATTTAACGAGCTTATTTGCCTTTAAGATGCGAAGCTGGTGAGAAACAGCGGTCTGCGAAAGACCGAGCAGGTTCGAAATATCGCACACGCAAAGCTCTCTTTCGAACAGAGCGTACAGGATTTTGATCCTCGTCGAGTCGCCGAATACTTTAAACAGCTCAGCAAGATCGTAGAGCTTTTCGTCCGCCGGCATGGATGAAAGCACTTCTTGCACCGCGTCTTCGTGTACGCATAAAAAATCGCATTTGTCGATTATCAAATCCGGAGATATCATTTATGTTTCCTCCCCAATGAACATATGAACATCTATTCATATGATAACATTCATTTCCGGAAATGTCAAGTGCTGAATAAAAAAAACCGGCAAATGTGCCGGTTGTGCACGTTATTCGTTCGGAACAACAGCATGGTCGCTGCGTTCCGGATTTTTGTCGCGGGCTTCATCCGCGTCGTCTGCGAACCGGTCGGCAGCCCTGTCGACGCCGTCGCGGATTCCTTCCGCAGCGCGTTCGACCGCTCCGTCGTAGGTGCTGTCGGGGATATTTGTCGAGGGAAGCATATCTCCCGGAGTGCGCTCCCCGGCAGCGCTGCGTGTCGATTCCGCTGTTCCGGCGCTCGTTTGAGGCGCGGCGTTATAACGATTGTTCCTGGAGGTGTTATCGGAACACGAACAGAGTCCCGACAGAAAACATGCGGTTATGATCAAAACGATTGAAATTCTTTTCATAAGGATTCTCCTTTCTTTTTACGGTATTATTTGATGAAGCGGAACGGATTATTCATCTTGTTAAAATTCCCTGATCCGAATACGTCAGAAGCAGAATGTTTTCTTCATATCCCGTCGTGGGATCGATATAAACCAGCACATCCTCTCCCCCGTCTCTTTTGCAATAAAATTCAACGGTGAAAACCTCTCTGCCGCCCTCTGTCGGAATGACGGCGTAAGACGTCGAGACAACTTTCAGGCGTTCGTTGATAATCTGGGCAAGATTGTCCGGAATGTCGGATAAATCCGCAGCGTCTCGTTCGTGGTGATTCAATAAATACTGCGTCGCGTCGAAAGAAACGATTTCGCCTGAATCCAGATTGACGCCGACTTTGATCAGGTCCGGATAATACTTTATCCCGTTTGTATCGCAATAGACGTAGTTTATTGTAGCGACGCCGTCGGATTCGGCGTAATAATTATCCTTCATTCCCGAGAAGCCGAGCGTATCCAGAAAATATTTTGCGCGTTCCACGGCTTCCCCGATATCCAGTTTTTTTATCCCCGGGAAAGCGGAAGACAGCAGACAGCGATAATATCCGCCTTTTACGGTGACCGCGACGCTTTTATCGCCGACGGAAAACATATAACATGGGATCAAACCGTCGTCACGGCCGATTGTTGTTACGCTGCCCATCTCCGAATCGAGAAGCGCCGCGGCTTTTCTTCGGGCGGCTTCTTCGGATATTTCTTTTTTCCCGCTTAAATAGACGGAGCTCTTATTGACGGCGTTATCGGCAAAGGGACCGTCGTATATCAGCGTCGGAAAATCCTCTGCTGTTTTTTCTGAGTCCTTTGACGCGGCGGAGAAATCGACTGTTTCAAATCTTGTGTCAAGAAACGAAAGATCATGCTCGCCGAACGAAAAACTGTTTGCCTCCAACAGCGAAACGTTATAATCCGCCTGATCGGCATATTTTTGCGCATACGCTTTCAACGTTTGAAGCATGGAATATTCATCTTTGCCGATCCGACTGCCTTTTGACGCTTTTTTGCTTAAATATAGCGTATAATCTCCGACCTGAGATAAATACTTATACGTTCCCGGCAGATGGTTTTCGGCGTTACCGAGCCGTGATAAGCTGATTTTCGCGCAGTTTGATTCGCTCCAAAGCTTTGCGGCGATCGATGAAAGCATCGGCGGCGTAGAGCTGTATAAGGCTTTCTCTAACGTATCGTTCATTTCGTTCAGGTAAGTTGAGAGAAGAATCAACGATTCCTGCTGTGAAAGAACCAGAGATTTGATATATTCGTTTTTCTGGTATCTCTCATGAAATCCCCATACGGTAAGAGAAAGCGTCAGAGCCGTGATAAAGCTTATGATTCTGATTCTGCGTCTTTTCATAAAACAGCACCTCGTTCCTTTCGCTTTTATCTTCCGCAGAGAAACGGAAAATATCAATAATAATTTTTAACAATACGGAATTCGGCTGTTGAATAATACGTAAGACTGTGTTAAAATAATGCAGTACGGTTTTTCATTCCTTCGAATAGAATGTATCAAAACAACCGGAGGGAAGATTCATCTTGTATATTTATCTT
>JAFRTA010000334.1 GCA_017427315.1 Clostridia bacterium | reverse complement strand
GTCTGACCGTTGCCGTGAGCGCGGAGGGCGAAAACGTCTTTACGGTGAAGACGTATCTGGATTCTTATCTCGTCCACACGCAGACGGTTTCGTCTGCTTCGGAGCTTTCGGATAACGATTTCGTCATCTTCGACCGTTCCGCCCAGCTTGCAGAGAGCGGCGGAGCGGCGTTCACCGGCGGCGCCGACGGCGAAGCGACGAGCGCGGAACACGCGGCGTTCCTCGCGAGGCTGGAGGAGAAAAGCTTCAATACGCTGGCGCTTGCGTCAAACGACAATATCCTCAAGAATCTGTATCGTCAGTATACGGTCCGTATGCGCGACGAGGTCGGCGTGAAATTCCAGACCGTCCTTTATAACTGCGCCGCCGACCACGAAGGGATCGTCAACGTCGGCTGCGCCGCGGCGGGCAGCGACCCCGCGGGATTCGTTTACTGGGCGGCGGGCCTCAATGCCGGAACGCTCGTCAACGAGACCGCGCTGAACCGCGTCTATGCCGGCGAGTACGAGCTGCGCGACAATTATTCGATCGGCGAGCTTTCGGAGATGATTTCCCGCGGCGAGTTCACGCTGCACCGCGTCGGCGACGAGCTGCGCGTGCTTGCGGATATCAACAGTCTGGTCAACACGACTGCGGAAAAGGGCGAAATCTTCAAGGACAACCGCGTGGTCCGCGTCGCGGACAGAATCGCCGCGGATACGGTGCGCGTCTTTACCGAAAAGTATCTCGGCAGAATCCCGAACAACGCCTCGGGCAGAATCAGTCTCTGGGCGGATATCATTTCGCTGCTGGGCGTGCTGCGCGACGGCGGGGCGATTGAGGAATTCGACAGCGACGAGATCACCGTCGAGGCCGGCGAAGACAAGCACGCGGTGATTGTCGGCGAGGCGGTC
Source organism: Clostridia bacterium (assembly GCA_017427315.1). GTDB lineage: Bacteria > Bacillota > Clostridia > Oscillospirales > Acutalibacteraceae > RGIG2774. The sequence continues at coordinate 1,554 of JAFRTA010000334.1, read as the reverse complement.
ACGGTGACCGGCTCGATGGCGAAGCTTTATATGACCTGCGTGCTGGGTTGAGAGGAGCGATAAACGATGACAACGATGAACGCGAAAGACAGCATCAGCGCTGCAATGGCGGAGTGCTATATCACGATCGACGGCAAGCGCTATAATTTTATGCAGGCGATCGGCTTTGAGGCGCATGTGGACAAAACGAAAATCAAGGTCCCGATCCTCGGCAAGCCCGGCAGAGGCACAAAGTCCGTCGGATGGGTCGGCCGCGGTACGGCGACGGCGCATTACAATCAGAGCATCATGCGCCTGCTGCTGCAGAAATACAAAAACACCGGCGAGGATACCTATTTCGATATCCAGGTGACGAACGAAGATCCGACGTCTTCCGTCGGCAGACAGACCGTAATCCTGACCGATTGCTGTCTTGACGGCGGTACGCTGGCAAAGTTCGATGCGGACGGCGATTTCCTCGACGAGAAAATCAGCTTCACCTTTGATGATTTCCATATCGCCGAGACTTTCGGGAATAAAAAATACAAAAGCACCATAAGCCGGAGGATCACGACGTGAGCGGTTTCGAACGCTTTATGAAAAGCAATAAACAGCCCAGACTCAACGTTTTTTACTGCGCGACGGATTCGCTGCGCGATGAAAAGGGCGAGCCGCTGAAATGGGAAATCAAGCCCCTGACGACGCGTGAGGCGGAAGAGATCCGCATGGACTGCACGGGCAGCGTGCGCACCGAGACCGGAATGCAGACGGTGCTGAGCGGAGATTTCGTTCCGCGTCTCTGCGCTGCGGCGGTGGTCTATCCCGATCTGAAGGACGCCGCGCTGCAGGACAGCTACGGCGTGTTCACGCCGCAGGATCTGCTTCTCGAACTTCTGGACTCGCCCGGCGATTTCAACGCGCTGGCGGACTTCGTGCGCAGACAGAGCGGGCTCGACGTGAGCGTGTCCCGGCTTGCCGAAGAAGCAAAAAACTGATTTCGGACGGCGATCCCGACGCCGTGTACGCCGCGCTTGCCCTGCGGCGCTTCGGGATCCTGCCGTCCGTATGGTCTGACGCCGACGCCTGCGAAAAGGCGTTTATTATCGCGGTGCTGAACGGTGAGCGCGAGGCGGAGGGGAGAGAACGGTATGGCTGACGCGGTTTCCTATCCCGATTCGGTCGCCGCTCTTGCGGCGCTGTTTTCTGCGTCGGCGGCGTTTTTCCCCGAGGATTATCCGCTGTTCGCCGAGCCGGACGCGTTTCGTCCGTTTGCCGCGAACGCAGCCGCTGCCGACGGAGAACGCATCGCTCCGTCGGGAGAAGGCGAAGCGGCAGACGCAGGAACGGCGTGCGGCGCATCGCCGCGCGGGGGAACGGAAACGGGAACGCTTCGGCGCGAATCCGGGCGACGGAGAACGGCTTCGGAAACGGCGGACCGCGCCTTATCCGCGGTTCGGGAACGGCGGCCGGACGCGGAGCCCGAATCGCGCCGGACCGGACGGAACGACGCGTCGGCGGCGTGGGCGCGAAGGACTCCCGGCTCTCTGCAGACGGCGCGGGGCGGCGCGGCGGGGG
>JAFRTA010000333.1 GCA_017427315.1 Clostridia bacterium | reverse complement strand
TTTCTGAATTTTTCAGGGGAATAAAAAAAGAGACGATATTATTCATCTCCGTCGTCATTATCTTCATCCTCCCGGATCATATCATCAAGGATTATAAAGCCGAGCGCCTGTTCAGCGGCGTCGGTTTCTCCATCGCCGTTGAAATCAAACATACCGCCGAAAAAATCAGCATCGTCCCAAAACACAATTTCGCCTCCTTTTATGTTCCAGCTCTGTTGTTGTTTACAAAACATATTATAACAGGTCAACTGTCCTATAATCAGGACTTAAAGATGAAATACCCCCTGTCAGGTAGATATTTTTTGTGGACACCTGTTATGCGACGTAAGCATAACGTACTTCCATATAGTCATGCTTTTTTGCGCCCTGTTTTTTTGCATAATCAATGCGACTACATGGGTTCGGATCCCGCCAAAATGGGAAAACGCCCAAAAAATATCTACGGTTTTGCAACTGAAAAAAACGGCGGATTGAGGTGCAAAAAAGCCCGCTGCAGCGGGCTTTTTCGCGCGAATATCTTTTTCGTTCGCTCTTTATGGCTGGGATGGCGGGATTCGGACCCACGAATGACGGAGTCAAAGTCCGTTGCCTTACCGCTTGGCTACATCCCAATATACCTTTTTAAAAATAACGCCACGACAAACCCTTCTGCGTCGTGGTTGTATGATTTCGGCGGCTTCCGCCGTTATTCTTATATATCAACGGCATTTTCATGCCGGGATCTTTTATATATGATCGACGCTTTCGCGCCGTTGTCGTTATATTTTATCGGCGCTTTCGCACCGGGATCGTTATATAAATTCGACGCTTTCGCGCCGTTGTTTTCCGGAGATGGGGTGGATAGTCGGATTCGAACCGACGGCCTCCAGGGCCACAACCTGGCGCTCTAACCAACTGAGCTATACCCACCGTGCCGCGCCGACTCAATCGGCGCAAGCAATATTATATAACAGAAAAACCGATTTGTCAAGAACATATTTCAGGTTTTCCCGTTTTGTTTTTTTGCCGGATTCCGACATTTTTCCGACGTCTTCCGGGCGTCGTGCCGCAATATGCGCGCCGCGCGCCCGGCGACGGATTTCTTTCGCCGACTGCCGTCCCGGTCGTTGACATCCGCGGAAAAATAATATAAAATAGAAGCGTAAAACGAAATTTCCGGAGGTTGTTTTATGAAACGCAAAAAAGTGCTGTCCGTATTTCTCGCGGTCCTGATGCTTTGCACGGCGTTTTCCGCCGCGGCGTACGCCGGGGACGCATATGTTCCCGTTTCCGACGGCGATTTCCTGCACGTCGAGGGCGAGAAGATCTTCAACGCCGACGGCGAAGAGGTCGTGCTGCGCGGCACGAATTTCGGCGGCTGGGGCATCATGGAAGACTGGTTCTGCCCCTTTGAGGACCCGGCGGGCGAGGAGAACGCCTACGACGCGCTCGTCGAACGCTTCGGCGCGGACGCGGTGCGTGAATTATTTAAGACCTACCGCGCGAACTGGATCACCGAGATCGACTATAAAAACGTCGCCGACACGGGCATGAACGTGATCCGTCTGCCGATCTGGTACCGCAATTTCCAGAGCGACGACAAGGGGACCTGGTACCGCGACGAGGCGGGCAATATCGATTTTTCGGAGCTCGACGAGGTCGTGCGCCTTTGCAAAAAATACGGGCTTTATCTGATCATTGACCTGCACGGTCTTGCGGGCTATCAGAACGATTACGACCACTGCGGGCGTTCGAAATCCATGTCTCTGTTCGACGACACCGACGAGGGAGCCGCTTACCGCGCCGCGGCGATCGATTTCTGGACCGAGCTTGCGAAGCATTACGCGGGCGAGCCCACCGTCGCGATGTACGACCTGATGAACGAGCCCTGCGGGACAAACATCACCCGCGACGGCAGCATCAAGGAGATGTTCTGGGAGCTGAGCAACGATATCTACAACGCGGTGCGCGCGGTCGATCCCGACCACATCATTTCGATGGAAGCGATCTGGGACCCCTCCGCCATCGCCTCGCCCGACGTTTACGGCTGGGAGAACATCGTCTACCAGGAGCACCTTTACGACGTGACGAACCCGTCCGTTCTGCGCAAGGTCAACGAGATCCGCGACTGCGGCTACGGCGCGCCGTTCTATATCGGCGAGTTCTATCCCCGCGGCATTTCGGGCTTCAACTATATTTTTTCACTCTACAACAGCCGGAATTTAAGCTGGACGACCTGGACCTACAAAGGCGCGGGCCCGGCGGCGGACAACTCCCCCTGGTTCCTGTACGGCACGTCGAAGCTTGAAAAGATCGACTATGAGAACGACAGTTATGAGACGCTTCTGGAAAAATGGGGCGAGTGCCTGCGCACCGACGGCGGCAAATTCCAAAGGACGGATTTCGCCGATTACGTCGCGGGCTTCACCGCGGGACAGGTCGATGAGGCGTCCCTCAAGACCTTCGGGGCGATCGACACCTCGGGCACGCTCCAGCAGCGCTGGTCTATGTTCGTCGCAAAAATCCAGGCGGTCATCACCACCATCAAGGACTGGCTGCGCAAGCTGAAAACAGGCGATTTGCTGTAAACGCCGTTTTCTTCGCCGATGGATCAAAAAACCGACCTGCGACGCCAATGTCATTAAGTTAAAGACAAACCAAAGAATAAGAGTTTTCACAGAAATGTGGAGACTCTTTTTTTTGAAAAAAACGCGAAAAAATCAAAGAAATTACATAAAAAGACTTGACAAAAGCACAAAAATGTGCGGCGGC
>JAFRTA010000038.1 GCA_017427315.1 Clostridia bacterium | reverse complement strand
CTCAAAGTCGGGGAGCTTCTCTCGCATCTGCCGTACCGTCGGCGCTTCGGACGTCATTACGATCATCCGCCCCATATCGGTGCTGAAGGATAGCCGGATCGCCATTTCCCGCACGACGTAAGCGAGCTCGCCGTGGTTTTCGGGGTACTGCATCGGTTCGCGCTGCGTCGTCGTCGGCATTGTCGTCGTCGGTTCCGTTGTCGTCGGCTCCGTTGCCGTCGTCAGTGTTGTCGTCGTCGGCGCGGCGGTCGTCTGCGTCGCTTCTTCGGTGACGCGCGACGTAGTCGTGCGCGGCATGGAGGGGTCCCGCCTGACGTTGAGTCCCTCTTTGACGAACATCAGCGCGCCGAGTGCGTCGCCGTACAGATTTTCATGGTCCGCCGCGAGCGCCGAAGCGTCCATCACGATGGGCGCGCCCTCGTCGGCGTAGGCCATCTTCGCCCGGTCGTACATCCGGTAGCTTTCGGAAAAATACGCGACGTCGTCTTTTATCATATTGATGAACACGACGTGGCCCGCGCCGGGCTCCTCGTCGCTGTAATGCGTCTGGTGCGTGTAGCTGACGACGATATAATGCGCCTCGTAGTATTCGTCGCAGATCTTTTCGATGCAGTCCGCGCCGGGGACGCGCACCACGGTCCATTCGCCGAGCTTCTGCCCGTCGTCGTAAGCGTCGAACCATTTGTTTCCCCGGTAACCGCCGAGATAATCGTCGATACCCAGAGCGTTGAGGATATAGGAGACGTAAACGCCGCAGTTGCCGTAAAAGCTCGTGCCGCCGGTGTTCTTCTCGTAAAGCGCGATTGCGCTTTGATAAATGCGCGTGATTTCCGCCTTGACGGCGGCGCCGCTGACCGCGAACGCGGAGAAAGCGGCGGAAAGGAACAGAAGCGCCGCGAGCAGAGCAGAGAGAATCTTCTTTTTCCCGGTCAATGAGATCCCTTCTTTATCCTTTCATGGCATTGATAAAAAATATTATATCAGAATCGGCGGATTTTGTCAAATGAGCGCCGGTATCCGTCGCCGGCTGACGAAGACCGGCGAAGCGAAGGGAAATTTAACGGTTGTCAAACGGCTGTTTTTATGCTATTCTATACAGTGGAGATACGTTTTTTTACAAGATCCGATGTATATTCGCTGTATAATATCGGAATACCCGGCGCGTTTGCGCCGGAAGCGGAAAAAGGGTGACACGGAATGACGACGAACGAGTTTATCAAAAAACAGGAAGCGCTCTGCCGCGAACACGACGCGGTGCCGAAAGAGCTGTACGAAACGTATAACGTAAAAAAAGGCCTGCGCGACCTGAAGGGGCGCGGCGTGATCACGGGGCTTACGAATATTTCGAAAATCATTTCGCAGAAGACCGTCGGGGAGGAGACCGTCCCCTGCGACGGCGAGCTCTGGTACCGGGGCTACCGGATCGAATCGCTGATCCGCGGTCTGGGCGAGCGCGAGCTCGGCTTTGAGAAAATCGCCTATCTTCTTTTGATGGGCGAGCTTCCGGATGAAGAGACGCTCTCGGAATTCCGCCGCATCGTCGGCGAATTCCGCACCCTGCCGACGAATTTCACCCGCGACGTGATCATGAAGGCGCCGTCGGCGGATATCATGAATTCCATGACGAGAAGCATCCTGACGCTCGCCTCTTACGATGCGGAGGTCACGGACGCGGGGCTTGCGGTATCCCTTCGGCAGTGCATCCGGCTGATCGCGGAGTTCCCGATGCTCGCGGTCTACGCCTACAATGCGTACATCCACTATGAGAAAAACGGCAGCATGTATATCCACAGGCCCGATCCGGCGCTCTCCACCGCGGAGAATATCCTGATGATGCTGCGCCCGGACAAATCGTTTTCCCCGACCGAGGCGAAGGTGCTCGACGCGGCGCTGATCCTGCATATGGAGCACGGCGGCGGCAACAATTCCACGTTCACGACGCGCGTCGTCACGTCCTCGGGCTCCGACACCTATTCCACGATCGCCGCCTCGATGTCCTCGCTCAAGGGGCCGAAGCACGGCGGCGCGAACGTCAAGGTCGTCGAGATGATGGACGATATCCGCGCCCATGTGCCCGACTATGGCGACCGGGACGCGCTGCGGGACTATCTGTGTAAAATCGTCGGGAAAGAGGCGTTCGACGGCAAGGGCCTGATCTACGGCATGGGGCACGCGGTGTATTCCCTCTCCGATCCCCGCGAGCGGATCCTCAAGCGCTTCGTCGAGGAGCTCGCCGCCGAAAAGGGCAGAGGGGAGGACCTGCTCCTGTACCGCAATATCGAGGAGATCGCGCCGCAGGTGATCGCCGAAAAGCGGCGCATCATCAAGGGCGTCAGCCCGAACGTGGATTTTTACAGCGGCTTCGTTTACGAGCTGCTGGGCATCCCGAAGGAGCTGTATACCGCGTTCTTTGCCATCGCCCGCGTCGTGGGCTGGAGCGCCCACCGCATCGAGGAGCTGATCTGTATGGATAAGATCATCCGTCCCGCTTATCTGAGCGTGATGGAAGAAAAGGAATAAAGGCGGCGCCGCGCGACGCGCACTGCTTATCCGTGCGGCGGCATCCGAAATAATAAAAAAGGATGGTATCTATGCGAAGACTGAAAACGATCGTTTCCCTGCTTCTTGTGTTCGTCCTTGCGGCCGCGCCGTTCTGCGGCGTCGTCTCTTTCGCGGAGGGCGAGCAGTACACCCTCGGCGACCTGACCGGCGACGGCAAGGTCAAGTCCGCCGACGCGCGCATCGCGCTGCGGATCGCAGCGCGGCTTGAGACCGCGGAGAAGGATTCCCCCGAATTCAAAGCCGCGGACGTGGACGGCGACGGAAAGATCAAATCCTCCGACGCGCGCATGATCCTGCGCGTCGCCGCGAAGCTGGAGTCGTTCGGGCCGCAGGATCCCCCTTCGGAGGAAAAAACGGTGAACGTGGGCACCGGTGAGATGACGGGCAATTTCTCTCCGTTTTTCTCCGATAATGCGTACGACGAGGACGTGATTTCGCTCGTTGCAGAGCCGCTGCTCTCGGGCGACCCCTACGGTAAGATCGTCGAAAAGGGGATCGGCAACGGCGGCATCGCCGACGTGACCGTCACGCAGAACGCCGACGGGTCCGTCGATTACGATTTTACGTTGGCGGACGGCGTGAAATTCTCCGACGGCAAGCCTCTGACCGTCGACGACGTGATTTTCTCGATGTACGTTCTTTCGGACCCGCTGTATGACGGCACGAGAGTGTTCTCGACGCTGCCGGTCGAGGGCATGGCGGAATACCGTGAACGCGTGTGCTCGCTGCTGGACGCGATCGCCGTCGCCGGCAGAGACAACACGGATCATACGATGTTTACCGCAGACCGGCAGGCCGCGTTCTGGGCGTCTTACGACGCCGCGGTCCCTGCGCTGGCGGAAGAGATCGTCGGCTTCTGCAGAGAACAGGGCTACGGCGACAGCGTTTCCGAATGCGCCGCGGCGTGGGGCTTCGACGTCCCGGCAGACGGTGATATCGGCGATCTCGCCGATGCGCTGGAAGAGACCTACGGCGGCGATATCGGCACCATGATCTTATATGAGAGCGCCGGTTCCTCCGTCACGGATCTGTTCCCGGATTATTACGATTACGCCTATACCCCGCTCGCAACCGGCAAAGGCGCGGATCATATCTCCGGTATCGTGAAGACGGGAGAGAATTCCCTGCGCGTGCATATGACGGAATTCAACGCGACGTCGCTCTATCACTTCTGCTTCTACGTCGCGCCGCTGCATTGGTACGGCGACGAGGCGATATTCGATTACGAAAACCACCGCTTCGGCTTTGATGAGGGCGATATGGCGTCGCTCCATGCGAAGGACGCCGAGCCGCTCGGCGCGGGTCCTTACGCGCTGAAGCGCTTTGAAAACGGCGTCGCTTCGTTTGAGGCGAACGGATACTTCTACCGCGGCGCGCCGAAGATCAAAAACCTCAACGTGATCGATTTCGGGAACAAGAACGGCGTGACCGAGCTTCTGAACGGAAATCTGGACATCGTCTCCCCGGTCTGGGTCGACGTGAACGTCAATGCGGTCCGCGAGGCGAACGGCGGCGGGCTGACCGGCGGTAAGATCGTGACCTATGAGGTCGACACCCTCGGTTACGGCTACGTCGGCATCAGCGCGAACGCGGTCAAGGTCGGCAGAGACCCAGGCTCCGACGCGTCGAAGGCGCTGCGCAAGGCGTTCGCCACCGTGCTGGCGCGGTACAGAGAAGAGAGCGTCGATCATTATTACGGCGATATCGCGGACGTGATCGAATACCCGATCTCGGACACCTCCTGGGCGGCGCCGCGTCCCGGCGACGAGGGGTACCGCGCGGCGTTCTCGACGGACGCCGGGGGCAGCGATATCTATACGCCCGGGATGACAGAGGAGCAGAAGGACGCGGCGGCGCTGCAGGCGGCGCTGGGCTTCTTCCGGGCGGCGGGCTGCGTCGTTGAAAACGGGTACGTCGTTTCAGCGCCCGCGGGCGCGTCGCGCACCTACGACGTCTACGCGCCGGGCGACGGCCGGGGGGACCACCCGTTGTATCGGATGTTTACCCGCGCCGCCGCTGCGCTGAAAACGATCGGTGTGACGCTGAACGTGATCGACGTCCAAAACGGGCAGGATATGTTCGATCTGATCGTGCAGGACCGCGCGCCGATGTGGTGCGCCGCATGGGGCTCGACGGTCGATCCCGACATGTATCAGGTCTATTATTCCGGCGTGGAATCCGGCCTGCAGCCGGGCGGCTCGAATTATATGTACGACGTCGCGGACGCGGAGCTTGACCGCCTGATCCTCGACGCGCGCGCCTCCGCGGACAACGAATACCGCAAGGGCGTTTACAAAAAGTGCCTGGATATCATCCTCGACTGGGCGGTGGAGATCCCGGCGTACCAGCGCAAGAGCGTGGTCCTCTTCTCCGCGGAACGGATCAATACGGACACGCTCCCCAGATTCGTCACGCCTTATTACGGCTGGATCCATGAAATCGAAAACCTGGAAATGAATTGAATCAATCAAAATACCGCCCGTCCGGACGCGTCCGGACGGGCGGTATTTTTTTCTGTTTGGCGGAGCCATGCGGTTCGGGCTTTACACCCACCACATCGCGCCGGGCTTCTCGCCCATGATGCAGCGTTTGAGCATCGAGACGGCGCGCTCGAGGCCTTCCTTCTGGGACATGATCGAATCCTCATGCTCGATGGAGATCGCGTGGTCGTAGCCGACCATACGCAGGTTGCTGATGATCTCCTTCCAATAGGTCTCGTCGTTGCCGTAGCCCACCGCGCGGAACACCCAGGAGCGGTGGATCTCGTCGCCGTAGGGCTTGGTGTCAAGCACGCCGTTGACGGCGGTATTGTATTTGTCGATCTTGGTATCCTTCGCGTGGAAGTGGAAGATCGCGTCGCCGAGCGCGCGGATGACCGCCACGGGCTCCATGCCCTGCCAGATCAGGTGGCTGGGGTCGAGATTCGCGCCGAGATTCGGGCCGACCTCTTTGCGGATGCGCAGCATCGACTCGGTGTTATACACGCAGAAGCCGGGATGCAGCTCGAAGCCGATCTTGTCGACGCCGTGGTCCGCGGCGAATTTGACGAATTCCGACCAGTATGGCAGCAGCACGTCGTTCCACTGATAGTTCAAAATATCGCCGAATTCGTTGGGCCACGGGCAGGTGACCCAGTTGGGATTCTTCGACTCCGGGCAGTCGCCGGGGCAGCCGGAGAAGGTGTTGATCTGATGCACGCCGAGCTTTTCCGCAAGCAATATCGCCTGCCGCATCTCGTGATCGAACTGATCCGCGATCTCCTTTGTCGGATGGATCGGGTTGCCGTGGCAGCTGATGGCGCTGATCTCCACGTTATACTTTTTGATAAGGTCCTTGAATTTCCGCAGCTCGGTTTCGCTGTTCAGCAGGACCTCCGGGTCCGCGTGCTGTTTGCCGGGGTATCCGCCCGCGCCGATCTCGACCATTTCGAGCCCCAGCGAGGTGAAGTATTCCAGCGCTTTTTCCAGCGGCCAGTCGCCGAGCATATTTGTCAGTACGCCTAATTTCATTTTTTTACTCCTTTTCAGTCCCGAGACCCGAGACCCGAGTCCCGAGGACTGTTATTTTAGTTTGTAATTATTCTTTCTTTGTTTTAAGTTTCAAGATCATTGTTTTTAAAATGCGTTTTATTTCACCGCATAGAACGATAATGGGATCCGTCTTTTCCGCAGGTAAGTAGCCGATCCTTTTGCATAAAATGAGCTGCGTTTCAAGTTCGGCAACGGAACCTTTCGCAAAAGTCAGGAAGCGGGTATAGTCCATCACGGATTCTCTTTCAGCGCCTTCCGCAATGTTGGAAGGAACAGAGACCGCAGCTCTTCGCATTTGATCTGCCATGGCATATTTCTCTGTATTCGGCAGACCTTCGGTCAGACGATATATTTCTTCAGCAAGCTTCAAGCTTTTCTGCCATACGATAAGACTTTGATAACTCATAGATGCTTCCTTCGAATCAAATCGATCTGCCATACGAAAAACGCACGGACTCGGAGTCCGACCTCGGGTCTCGGGCCTCGAGCCTCGGGCCTTTATTCTAAAGACTTCAGATACTTCATGCTTCTCGTTACGTCCGAGATCCCGTCCGGTACGGGGTCGTCGTTCTCGACGATGATCCATTCCACGCCGATGTCCTTCGACGCTTCGAGGATCAGGGGGATATCGTTCTGCCCCTCGCCGAGGGCGCAGGGCGTGCCGTCCACGCCGTCCTTGAGGTGGATCAGGCAGATCTTATCTTTCAAATCGCGCAGGAATTTCGCGTTGTCGACGCCCGCGTGGAAGCTCCAGTAGGTGTCGATCTCGAGCCACATGCGTTCCGCAAGCCGGTCGATGATGAGCTTGCCGTCGGGGGAGTCCTTCGTGGGTTTGAACTCGCCGGTGTGGTTGTGGAAATAGACCTTGACGCCTTCTTTTTCAAACTCCTCGTTTGCGGAGCCCATCACGTCGAGCACATGCGCGAGGGATTTCTCGCTGCCCGTATCGCCGCCGCCCACGCCGATGCACTTGCAGCCGAGCGTTTTACAAAAGGCGAGCGTTGCCGCTCTTTTTTCGGGCGTAAAATCGTCCACGCCGATGTGCGAGCCCACGCAGACGAGCCCGAGCTCGTCGAGCTTCGCCTTGAGAACGTCGGCGGACAGACCCTGCGTCCCGGCGAATTCCACGCCCTCGTAACCGATTTTCTTTACTTCTTCCAACGCCTTGAGCAGGTCGTCGCCGTTTTTGATCCCGTCACGGACGGAGTACATTTGAAGTGCGTATTTCATGAAATGATCTCCTTTTTACTGATTTAGTTGCTTGTTGATCGTTGTT
>JAFRTA010000332.1 GCA_017427315.1 Clostridia bacterium | reverse complement strand
CCCGAGTCCCGAGGTGCTGAAATCTACGCAAGATAACGATAAAAAAGCCGCGGTTTATCTCAGTTTTTACCAAGTCGCACAGACTTTAAGTCTGTATCTTGGGTCTCGGGTCTTGAGTCTCGAGTCTGTAAATTCTGATTTATCGCTCCGCGATAAATCAGAATTTACGGCATATACACATCGTCCGCCGCGGTAAAATCCTCCGGCATGATGAACGGGCGCATAAAGTCAATCGTGTATTTGATCGCCCACTGTCCTTTAACGCCGCGCCAGTTGTGCGAGTGCGGCTCGATGGAGAGCATGCCGTCGTAATTGCCGATATACAGCAGCGCCATGATCGCGCGCCATTTCGTCGTATCGAGCCCGGCAGGAGAATCGTCATAGGAGTGCCCGTCCACCTGCAGATTGCCCTTGATGTGCACGTGATAGACGCGCTCCTTCCAGTCGGCAAGCAGCTTGAGATAATCCTCGCGGCGATTGATCGCGTGAGAGGAATCGTATTTGATGCCCAGCTCCGGCAGCGCGGAAAGCACGACCGCCCAGGACTTGTCGTTGTACACGAAGTTATCCCAGTCGCAGTTATAGACGGCGATCTTCACGCCCTTGTCCCGCGCGTAGTCGATCAGATACGAGAACACGCCGATCGCGATCTGACAGTTCTCATAGAAGGTCTTGCCCTCGGTCCGGTTGCAGCCCACGTTGTAGACCGGGCAGCCGACCTTCGCGCACAGGTCGATCAGATTTTTATCGTGCTGACGCGCTTCGGGAATCACCTCGCCGTTTTCATCGACGCGGGGCATCCCCCAACGGCCGATCGAGCCGACCCGCACGCCGTATTTTTCGGAATTCGCGCGGATCTCGTCCGCCTTCGCAAGCACCGGCGCGGAATCCACGCTGCCGTTGATGCAGAATTCGATGCCCTGCAGCCCCAGCTCGCTTACCGCCTTGAAATGTCCTTCTTCCCAACCGTTGATAATGCCGAGATACATCTTTCCATACTCCTTTCCGTTCATAAGATAATCATACATTCAAAGAACGGGAATGTCAACTCCAATCGGATATAAATAATTTATTACTTTTTCCGCGAAATATTGACAGATATAAATATAATGCTATAATTAGCGTATATTAACTTTTCCGTGCCGCAGCGCGGCGCAAAGGACGGATCGGTTTGAAAAAACGCAACGACAACAAGAAAACGCGGCGGATGTATCTCTTCCCGTGGGTGCTGCTGTTCGCGACAGGCTTCGTGTTCTCCGCAGCGCCCGTCTCGAGCGGATTTTCCACGATTTTGGGGCAGATCTCCGCGATCTGCCGGTATTTCGCCTGCTTCTACGGCGTGATGCTGATCGCGGACGCCGTACGCGCCTGGGAAATCTCGCGCGCGGCGAAGCCGCCGAAAGCGAAAAAGAACGCGCGCACCCCCGCAAAAAGAGAGCGCCGCGGCAAAAAAACGCCGACGGACGAAAACCCGCCCCCCGCTCCTCCCGCAGAAGCGGGAACGTCCCCTGCGGAAGCGCCGGCAGCCGGAGAAACGCCCGCGCCTGACGGGATATCCGCGGCCGGCGGGATTTCACCCGCCGAGGCGGAAAAGCGCAGAAAGGCAAGCGAATCGAACCTGAGGTTTTTCGGCGCGGTCTATCTCATCATCCAACTGTTTTTCATTCTGCGCTTCTCGATTTATCTTATTTTCGACGCCGGCTTCAGCGCACGGTCGGCAGCGGGCAGCATCGGCTTTCTGCATATCGGGCTTACCGTCGCCGCGGCGGTGCTGTATTTCTCGATCGGCATGTGGATGCGCTCCAAAGAGAGCAAGCCCGGCAGTGAAACGGCGCGGATCCTGATCCTGTCGATCGGCGTCGTCTGCGCGGTCGCCGCGCTTTTGCTGACGCTCAATTTCGTTCTGAATATCCCGACGCTGACCGTGCTGCTCTGGTGCATGCGGCTGCTTCCGGCGGCGATCGTTCTTCTGATGCTCGCCGGCATGGCGGCGGCGGTCATCAAACGGCAGACGCTGACCGATTTCGACTATCTCGCGATCGTAACGCGGCGCAAAAACGGCGAAAAGATCAGTCTTGCGGACTTTCTCGAGGAACACACCGGCCTTTCGGTCAAATCTCTCTGGAGCATCCGTTACGCCGCAGGCGTGCTTCCCGCCGCGGTACTCGCCCTGCTGGCGGTGCTGTTCGTATCCACGTGCTTCTATAAGGTCGAGCCTTACCAGCAGGCGGTGGTCTACCGGCTCGGCAAACTCAGCGGCGACACGGTCGTCGGCGCGGGGCTGCACGTCAAGCTGCCCTGGCCGGTCGACAAGGCGGAGATCTATAACGTCTCGCAGGTGCGGGAGGTCTCCGTCGGCTACGAGGACCCGACCTCGGTCGACAATTTATGGACCCAGTCCCACGCAGGGAAGGAATACAAGCTCCTTCTCGGCGACGGGAACGAGCTGGTGTCCGTCAATATGAAGATCACGTTCGTGATCGACGATCTGTACCGGTACGTCACCGCTTATTCCGCACCGGAGAGCGTACTGACCGCAAAGGCGTACGAGCTCATGATGCAGCGGACGATCAGCTCGGATCTCGGCACCGTATTGAGCGTCGACCGCAGCTCCCTGGCGGACGAGCTGCGCGGCGAGCTGAACGCGTTCTGCGCCTCGGCGGGCTTCGGTCTGCACGTCAACCAGGTGCTGCTGGAGAGCATCCACCCGCCCATCGACGTGGCGGACGTCTATCAGGGCGTCGTGAGCGCGGCGGTGCAGAAAAACACGCTGATCACCAACGCCGAGGCGACCGCCGCAGAAAAGCTCGCCGCCGCAGAGCAGGAGGCGAACACCGCCGTCATCGGCGCGCGGGCGTCGCAGACCGCACGGGTATCCGAGGTACAGGCGGAGACGGACGCCTTCCTTGCCGCGGCGCGCGCCTATACCGCGCATCCCGACGCGGTGACGCTGTCGAAATACCTTGACACCTTCGAAACGGTCGTCACCGGCAGGAAGGTCTACGTTTTCATCGGCTCGGCGGACCCGTCGGACGTCGTGCTCAATTTCGGCGGCGCGAACGTCGTTACGCAGTCCGCCGCGCTGCAGTACCCCACGAAATAACGGGAGGAAGGTCAATATGAAAAAATACGTGAAATGGATCTTTGCCGCGCTGCTGGTCGTGATCGTCTTCGTTTACGGCTTCTGCTTCACGGTGCGCGAGGGCTCCGGCGCGATCGTCTCGCGTTTCGGCGAAGTGCGCAAGGTCTGCACCGAGGCAGGTCTGTATTTCAAGCTGCCCGCACCTTTCGAAAAGGTCGTGACCTTCGATTCCCGCAGCCAGTATATGGATTCCGGCTACAACGAAACGCTGACCAACGACCGCAAGAATATCATTCTGCAGACATATCTGATCTGGCATATCGAGGACCCGCTCAGGTTCTACACGAGCGTTACGGACGCGTCCAACGCACAGAGTTATCTGAATGCGCTCGCCGCGAACGTCAAGAACGGCGTCATGGGCAGCTATGAGCTCTCGGCGCTGGTTTCGACCGACCTTGACAACATCAGGATCGACGAGATCACCGCAGAGATGAAGCGGCAGATCGCCGAAAAAGCGCTCGCGGATTACGGCATCGAGGTCGAGGAGGTGCGCATCAAGCGCATCGCCCTGCCCGACAACAACCTGCAGAGCGTGCTCGAGCAGATGATCGCCGACCGGGAAAAACAGGTCACGAAGCTGCTCTCCGAGGGCAAGCGGGACGCGGCGCAGATCATCAGCGAAGCGGACGCAAAGGCGGCGGAGCTGGTCGCGAACGGCCGGCTCGAGGCGGCGAAGATCGACGCCGAGACCGAAAAGAAGATCGCCGAGATCTACGGCGAAGCCTATGACGAAAACGCGGAGCTGTTCGTCTATCTCAAAAAACTGATCGCGCTTGAAAACTCCGTATCGGCGGACACCGTCATCATCATGAACGCGGAGGATTCCGCCTTCGACATCCTCACGCAGAACGACTGAACGAACCGGGACAGGCCGTAACATCCGAAACGGAAAGGACGGAAGCCGGACGGCGCGGGGCGCCCCGCCCGCCGGAAAAGCTGACATGAAGAAAAAAAGCATTGAGGCATTCGAGGTCTTTCTGACCTCGGCGATTCGATATTTCAAATGGTTCGTCGCCGCCGCCGTCGTCGTGATCCTGCTCACGGGCGTTTACAAGGTGGATACGGGCGAGGTCGCCGTCGTGCTGCGCTTCGGCGCGCTCACGGGCAGCTCCGCGTCGGAGCAGATAAAGCAGCCCGGTCTGCATTTCTCGCTGCCGAATTTCATCGACGAAGTCGTCAAGATCCCGGTCGAAAAGGTGCAGGAGCTCACGGTCACCACGCTCAACGGCACGGGCGATACGGTCGGCGGAAATATCCGCAAAAAAGGCTACGTCATCACGGGCGACAGCAATATCCTGCTTCTGAAAATGGCGGTCAAATATAAGGTCAGCGACCCGATCGCGTACGCGCTGCATATCAGCGACGCCCAAGGCATGCTGACCGGCGTCATCACCGGCGAAATGAGCACGCTCGCAGCGAAGACCGGCGTGGACGAAATGCTCACGAGTGAGAAAAACACGATCTGTTCGCGCACCATGCAGAACGCCCAGGAGATCCTCGACCGGCTGGGATTGGGCGTCACGGTCACAAACATCGAGCTGACGGGCATCGTCCCGCCGCCGGAGGCGGTGGAAGCCTTCGACAACGCAACGACCGCGTCGGTGCGCAAACAGACGCTGATCCAGCAGGCGAACGACTACCGGGAATCTGCGCTCCCCAAAGCGGAATCCGACGCCCGGAAGCTGATCGACGACGCAAAGGCGAACCAATCCTCCGCCGTGGCGAAGGCAACCGCGATCGCCGAGCAGTTCAACGGACTTTCCGCGCAGTACGCCGCGAACCCCGCGGTCGTGCGGAACGGGGTTTTCCGCAAGCGGCTCGCCGCGCTGATCGCCCAAAGCGGCAAAACGGTCGTCATTCCCGACGGCGAGTCCGGCGCGCCGAAGGTCGTGCTGCCGTGAACGGAGGGACTGTATGAAACGGATCAACAATATGGCGGGCGAATCCCTTCGGGAACAGACCCGGACCTATATTTCGGATAAAGAGAAAAAGAAGCTCTCGCGCAGCATTCTTTCCTCCATCGCGGCGCTGGTCTTTTTCGGCGCGGGATATATTTTCAGCCGTATCCGGCCCGATCAGGCCGTGATCGCGGAGCTGGTGTATCTCATCAGCGTGCTGATCATCGGCATTCCCGTGGCGGCGACGGCGGTCGCCGGCTTTCTGAAAAAAGACGTCGGCGCGGCGATGGAGATCCTCGTGACGATCGCAATGGTCGTCTCGGTGCTCGACGGGCAGTTCACCGTGGCGATCCTGATCCCGATCATTCTGACCGTGGTGCATTTCTTTGAAGAAAAGAGCATCATGGGCGGCAGAGACGCCATCGAGGGACTGAAAAAAATGCAGGCGGACACCGCCCTTCTGCTGGAAAACGGCGAGGAGCGCGAGGTGGACGCAAAATCGCTGAAGGTCGGCGACGTGATCTCCGTCAAACCCGGCATGAGCCTTCCCATCGACGGCACGGTGCTGGCGGGCGAGTCGAATATGGATCAGAAATCCCTGACCGGCGAGTCGATGCCGAAGACCGTCGGCGTCGGCGACAAAGTCTACGCGGGAACGACGAACATCGACGGACTTTTGACCGTACAGGTCGAAAAAGCGTACGTCGACACCTCGTTCAACCGCATCGTCAAGCTTCTTGAAACGGCGGAAAACATGACGCTGCCGGAAACGAAGCTGGTCGACCGGTTCATGCTGTATTATATTCCCATCGTCCTCGTGATCGCGACGCTGATCTGGCTGTTCACGAAAGACATTTCCAAAGCGATCGCTGTGCTGGTCGTGAGCTGCCCCTGCGGTTATATGCTCGTTTCCTCCGCGCCCGTGGTCGCGGCGCTGGGCACCGCGTCGAAGCGCGGCGTGCTGATAAAGAATCCCGCGTTCATCGAGGCGCTGACCGACGCGGACTGCTTCGTCTTTGACAAGACCGGCACGATCACCGGCGGCACGCTCGAGCCCGTGGATATGAAGCTGTTCGGCGCGGCGGACGAAAAAGAGCTGCTCACGACGGCGGCCGCGGTCGCGCACGGCTCGCTGCACCCGACGTCGAAATCGGTCATGCGCCTGTGCGCAAAGCTGGATTACGACAGGGACTATACGATCACCGAGGTCGCCGGCAACGGCGTGACGGGCGAAAAAGACGGCAGCAGGATCGTGCTCGGCAACGACCGCTTTCTGCGTTCACTGGGGCTGGAGCCGCCCTGCGAAAACGCCGCCGAAGGCTCGACCTCCTGGGTCGTGAAAGACGGCGACGTGCTCGGATATATCGTGTTCCGCGACGTGCTGCGCGGCGACGTGGAACAGACCTTTGCCGCCCTGCGCAGGCTCGGCGTAAAAAAAATCTCCGTCCTGACCGGCGACAACCGCGTCGAGGCGGCAAGGATCGCGGAATCGATCTCCGCGGATGAAACGTTCTGCGAGCTGCTGCCCGAACAGAAGCTCGAAAAGATCCGCGAAGCGAAAAAGGAATACCGCGTGGCGACGGTGGGCGACGGCATCAACGATTCGCTCGCCCTGAACGAATCGGACGTGGGCATCGCGATGGGCGCGATGGGCTCCGATACGGCGATCCAGAGCGCGGATGTTTCGCTGATGAACAACTCGCTGATGAACCTTCCTTTCACGGTACTGCTTGCGCGCAAGACAAAGCAGATCATTTACCAGAACATCATCATCGCGTTCCTCACGAGCTTTCTGATGATCTTTCTCGCCGCCTGCGGCGTCATCACGCCGATCCTCGGCGCAGTGCTGCACAACGTCGGCGCGTTCATCGTGCTGTTCAACAGCGCAAGGATCGTAAGGGGAACGTATGATACGGCGGGAAACAGCCCCGGCAATACCGAGAGCAGTGAAACATGAATAAGCAGTATTACATACTTCACATCTCACATTTCACCCACATTACAAAAACCGCCCTGCTTCACAGCAGGGCGGTTCTGTCTGCAATATAAATCAGTCGGCGCTGTAGGGCATCAGGGCAAGGTGACGCGCTCTTTTGATGGCGGTGGTCAGCTCTCTCTGGTGCTTCGCGCAGGTACCGGTCACACGGCGGGGAAGGATCTTTGCCCGCTCGGAAGTGTAACGGCGAAGCTTCGCGACGTCCTTATAATCGATCGCTTCGGTCTTCTCGACGCAGAACTGGCAGACCTTTCTTCTGCCCTTTCTCATGCCGGGACGGCCGCCTTTTTCCTTATCGTAAGGCATTTACGGTTTCCTCCTTTGTTAAAAATCAGAACGGAAGGTCATCGTCGCCGGGCAGCTCCTGGGCAAAGTCGGCCGCAGTGCCGTTCCCGTAAGCGGGAGCGCCGTTATCCGCGGCGGGAGCGCCGTTCATCGGCGCGCCGGACGTACCGGACTCGGATTTCGAGCCGCAGAAGCTGACGGTATCGACGACGATCTCGGTCTGCTCGCGCTTCTGGCCGTTGCGGTCCTCGTAATTGCGGACCTGGATCGAGCCCTGCACGGCGATCATCGAGCCCTTGCGGAAATACTTCGTGACGAATTCCGCCTGCTGACGCCATGCGACGCAGCGGATAAAATCCGTTTTCTTCTGCTCGCCGGGCTTCACATAACCGCGGTCGACCGCGACGGTAAACGTCGTGACCGAAAGACCGGTATTCGTGGTGCGCAGCTCGGGATCGAACGTGAGCCTGCCCATGATGATAGCTGAATTAAGCATAATGATGAACCTCCGGGGGATATCGGATATCCCTTATTTTTTGACGGTAAGCGAGCGGATCACGCCGTCGGTGATGTTGCAGTTGCGCTCAAGCTCGGCGGGGAACTCGGGTTCCGCGTCGTAAGTGAACACGGTGTAATAGCCGTCGGTCTCGTAATTGATGGGATAGGCGAGCTTCCTCGAACCCCACTCATCGACGCTGACACTGTCGGCCGCCGCGTTTTTTTCGATCAGCGCTTTGAACTTCTCGACCAGCGCTTTCGCAGCCTCCTCTCCGTCTTTCACGGAGCAAACCATAACGGTTTCGTATTTTGCAGTCATTTTGTGGCACCTCCTTCCGGACTACGGCCCCGTATCGCTCGGGGCAAGGAGTCGTGTTAAAATGGATTTCACGACAATTTCGTATTATAGCAGAGAATTATTTATAAGTCAAGTGTTTTTGTAAATTCTGATTTATCGCTCTGCGATAAATCAGAATTCAAATAAGCCCTCTCAGCTTCTCAAGCACCTTTTTTTCCCGCCTTGACACCTGCACCTGCGTCATATTGAGTATTTTTCCGGTCTGCGTCTGCGTCAGGTTTTCGAAATACCGCAGGCGGACGAGCGCCCGGTCTTCCTCGCTTAATTTCCCGAGCGCGCAGACGAGGTCGAGCCTTGCAAGCACGCGGTCCTCGCCGCTCTCCACGGGAATATCGCTCTCTCCCGTTCCCTCGGGATCGGTCAGCGATACGGGCGGCAGCAGCGCGGTCAGCAGCGCGGCGGTCTCTGCGGGTTCCGTTCCCGCCGCCCGCGCGATTTCGCCGACGGTAGGCTCCCGATGAAGCTCCGAGCGCAGCGTTTCCGCGATTTTCAGGAGCAGGAGCGCCTTTTCTTTCGCCGTCCTTCCGATCTTCACCGCGCCTCCGTCACGGAACAACTGCCGGATCTCGCCGAGGATCACCGGCACCGCGTAGGTCGAAAAGGCAAAGCCGCGCGACGGGTCGAACCCGCGCGCCGCCTTTACCAGGCCGACGCTGCCCGCGCCGGCAAGGTCTTCGTATTCGACTCCCCTGCCGAGAAAACGCTGCGCGCAGGCGTGCACAAGCCCGATATTTTCCGAAACGAGACGGCCGAGGTCGTCCGTGTCAGTCATTTTCCGTTCTCCCGAGCTTTTTTTCTATTATGACCGTCGTGCCTTTGCCGGGCTTCGAGCGCACGGTCAGCCTGTCCGAAAAGGTCTGCATCACGGAAAAGCCGAGTCCCGAGCGGTCGTCTCCTTTCGTGGTATACAGAGGTTCCATCGCTTTTTTTACGTCCGCGATGCCGCAGCCGCGATCGCGCACCGTCACGCGCAAAACGCCGTCCCCGAACAGCGCCGCGGATATGTAGATCTTTCCGCCCTTTTCCGCATATGCGTGCACGATGCAGTTCGTTACCGCCTCGCTGACCGCGGTCTTGATATCGCCGATTTCCTCCACGCCCGGGTCCGTCTGCGCGGCGAAGGCGGCGCACACCGCGCGGCAAAAGCTCTCGTTCACCGCCTTCGCTTCGACGGTCATGCGGAATTCATTGCTTTTTTTCACGGTTTGTTCACCTCGCTTCCGTCGCGGACGAACCGCACGATCTTCGCAAGGCCCGCCATTTTCAGGATCGTCTCGTATCTTCTCGACGCGTTTGCCACCTGTGTGTCGCAACCGAGGCTTTTTGCGTGGCGGCAGCGCCCCATTACGAGCCCGACGCCCGAAGAATCCATAAAACTCACGCCGCGGAAATCAAGCCGCAGAATCGTCGGCGCGTATTCGACGACCGCATCGTCGATTTTTTCGCGGATGCGCGGCGCGGAGGCGTGGTCGATCTCCCCGGTCAGATACGCCGTCAGCACCCGCCCGGAGACGGTGGTTTGAAGCTGCATTGTTATCTTCCTTTCTGATTGATAAATTCTGATTCATGCGCGCAGCGCATAAATCAGAATTTACAGTTTCAAGTCCCGAGACCCGAGGCCCGAGATGCAAACTGAAAGTCTGTACACCTTGGAAAAACTGTAATTTACAAGCTCAAAAAACAAGCGACTATATCATAGCCGCTTGCCTTCGCAAAATCTGTCTTAACTTGTCGTGTG
>JAFRTA010000331.1 GCA_017427315.1 Clostridia bacterium | reverse complement strand
TGAAAAGACCTTTTGACAGACTTTTTTGAGTCTGTCTGTTCCTCTGCGCCTTTTTTGCAAAAAAACACATATCCTTCCTCTTCCTTTGAGGTTGGATATGTGTTTTTCTATTTCATTTATTCAGTTATCTTAATGACATTGTCGCCGCGGCGATCATTTTTTATATTCCCGCGGCGGGGCGCCGACGACGGCGCGGAACACCCGGGAAAAATACGCGGGGTCGGAGAAGCCGACCGCGGCTGCGACCTCGGAAAGCCGCAGGTCCTGCGAGCGCATCAGACCGATCGCCTTTGAAACGCGGTATTCGTTCAGGAAGCGGATCGCAGGTCTGCCGACGATCTCCCGGAACAAATGAGAAAACCGCGACGGGCTCAACGAGCACATCGCCGCCAATTCATCGACCGATACCGATTTATCGTAATGATGCTCGATGTACTTCAGCGCAGGCGTCAGCGCTTTGCCGCGATCCCCCGCCGCGGGTTCCCCGCGCTGCGCTTCCGCGATCAGCGCGCAGAGGAAGGCACGCAGAAGATTTTCCCGATACGCCGTGTATTCCCCGCCGTCCGCACACGCCTCGCAGAGCAGAAGAAACAGCTTCTTACACGCGCACTCCGGCCCCGGGATCAGATTTTCAAGCGCCTGCGTCCCGTCAAAGCGGAACAGCCCGGGACAAAGCCCTGCAAGGGGACGCAGCGTCGGGTGCGATAAATCTATGAGCATCAGATGATAGACCGCCGTTGATTCCGCGCTCGTCCAGTGACATTCGCAGGGATTCACAACGAGAAGATCGCCCGCATTCGGCTCATAAAGCCGCCCGCCGCAGCTCACCGTCGCTCTGCCGTCGAGGTAATATTTGATCTCCAGCTCTTCATGCCAATAAGGAATGCGCAACAGCGCCATATCCGACCGCTGCACCTTGCCGGGCGAAAAGCGGATCGGCGACGCGGGCGACGGCGGGAAGGACTGGCGGGTACCGTTTGTCGGGATCGGCATAGGAAAGCTCCTTATCAAATTCTGATTTATCGGGCTGTCGCCCGAAGGGATGAGGGAGAAGGGATGAGGGATGAGAGAACGATCATGATACGCTCTGCGTCTCGGTTTATTCTCCGCGATTGTCGAAAAATGAACGCTATCGCGTCTTTTGAGGCAGATAATCAATTACTTATCCCTTATCCCTTATCCCTCATTCCTCATCCCTGAACTCTGATTTAGCTTCGCTAAATCAGAATTTACACCTTCCCGTACCACTGTCCGCCCGTGCCGCCGTCCTTTTTATCCGCGGCGAGCAGCTCGGTATAGTTTTCGCAGACCTTGCGGAAGCCCGCGGCGACGCGCTCGATTTCGGCGGGTCTGTATTTTTTGAAATAGGGGACTTCGCCGCAAAGTATTTTCTCCGACGGCGCGAGCGCCTTGTCAAGCTCCCGCACGTCCCGGTGGGCGAACGCGATGCGCGAGGGCTTGCCCAGCCCGAGCGCGTCGTAGGTCTGAAAGATCGGGTGCGTGTGCAGCGGAAAATTGCCGCCCGTAGGCACGTTCCAGCCGATCTCCGCGCTCACCGCCTCGCAGAACGCGTTCAGCGAAAGCCCCTCCAGCTCCTCCGGACGATAGGTGAAATGCGGCACGTACCAGCCCGCCATATTCGAGCCGTCCGATTCACTCACGCGGATCCCGTGAAAACCGGGCAGCCCCTCGAGACTGTCAAAGAAATGATTCAGCGCCCGACGGATCTCCGCGGTGCGTTCATCATAGTATTTCAACTGGATCCGCGCCAGCGCGGCGCACGACTGATTCGCCCTGCCCTTCATGCCGCCGAGCGGCAGGTTCAGATAGGGCAGCAGCTCCGGCTGATGGATGTTTTCCGCATTGTTTCTCTCATAGTGAAGATACGCCAGCGCGCGCTCATAGTATTGATCGTCGTCGGCGATCAGCACGCCGATCTCTCCCGCCGCGAAGCTCTTCTGGCTCATCAGGCTCATGGCGGCGATCTCGCCGAAGGTGCCGAGCTTCTTTCCCTTATAAAGCCCGCCCTGCGCGTGGGAAACGTCCTCGATCAAAATAAGACCGTGCGCCTTCGCAAACGCCGTGATCGCGTCCATATCGCAGGGATGCCCCCAATAATGCACGACCATGATCGCCTTCGTCCACGGCGACAGACAGCGTTCGAGATCCGCCGGGTCGAGACAGACCGAATCGGGATCGACGTTCGCGAACACCGGCGAAGCGCCGAGCGTCATGCTCGAGAGCACGCTCGCCCAATAGGTCTTCGTCGGGCAGATGATCTCGTCCCCCGCGCGCAGGCCCGCCGCGAACATCGCCGCCTGCAGCGCCATCGTGCCGTTACCCGCGCAGACGGCGTGTTTTCTTTGGTTCCACGCGGCGAATTCCCGTTCAAACTGCGTCGTGATCTCGTTGCCGGACATCCGGTTGCGGCGCACGACGTCCAGCACCGCATCCTCGTCCTCTTTTCCGGTGATCGGCCAGCGGAACATCTCCTCCGGCAGGTCGAATTTTTCCATGACGGGCTTGCCGCCGTTGATCGCGAGAATGCTCATAAGTTGCCTCCATGTGTTAGGGAATAAAAACGGGCTCCGTCCGTTTCCCGCTCTCGGCGGAATCGTAAATCGCCCGGATCAGCGCCAGTGCGTTGCAGCCGTCCTTCAGGCCCGAAATCGGCGGCCTGCCCGCGCGCACCGCTTCACAGAAATCGCGTATCACGCCGATGTGCGCCTCCGCCGGGATCGCGCCGGGGTCGTTGTGCGAAAAATACTCCGTCTGCTCCTTCTCCCCGATCAGGCTGCCTCTGCCTTCGACGTAAAACTTCGTGATATGGTCCTCGGTCAGCGTGATCGTCCCCTTTGTGCCGCAGATCTTGAGCCTGCGGGGCGAACCTGGATAAATCGAAGTCGCCGCGCCGATCGTGCCGATCGCGCCGTTTTCGAATTCGAGCAGCGCCGCGGCGGTGTCCTCGGTTTCGATATCGTGATACAGCGTGCGCGTCAGCGCAGTAACGCTTTTGACGCCGCCGAGCAGATACAGCAAAAGGTCGATCCCGTGGATCCCCTGATTCATCAGCGCGCCTCCCCCGTCGACCGCCCGCGTGCCGTGCCACGAGGAGTTTTTATAGTATTCCTCGCTGCGGTGATACAGCATCTCGAGCTGAACGGAAACGATCCTGCCGAGCATCTCCTCCTCGAGCGCTTTCCGGATGCGCTGCACCGCCTCACACGGTCGAAGCTGCGCCACGACGCCGACGGTTTTGTCGCTTTCGCGCGCCGCGGCGCAAAGCGCCTCCGCCTGCGCCGAACTGACTGCGACGGGTTTTTCAATCAGCACGTGCTTTCCGTATTTCAGCGCGTCAATCGCGTTTTCGGCATGAAAACCACTGGGCGTGCAGACGCAGACCGCGTCGATTTCATTGCCGTTCAACATTTGCTCCGCGCTCCCGAACGCGCGGCAGCCGTTCTTCCCGGCAAACGCAGCCGCCGCCGCGGCGTTTTGATCAGATACGCCGACGAGCCGTGCGTCTTCGACCGCGCCGATTGCCGCCGCGTGAAACCCGGCCGCAAGACCGCAGCCGAGAATCCCGAATCTCAACTCTGTCGACTTCAAGCGTCATCCCTTCTTTATGATAATCTGCTTGTATTATATCACAAACAAAACGAAAAGAAAAGAAAAAAATCGCCCTTTTCCTGGACGATTCTGCCGTTATCATGTTCCCCGCGCAAAAAAGGAAAACAAAAATGCCGTCGTTTCAATCTCCCGCTCACTGAGATCAAAGCGACGGCACAAAGGATACCGGATCAATCATATTTGTTTTTCCTTTCTAAAGGGATTTTTAAACCATCAGAATTTGTTTTGCAGACTTTTTTGTTTGGAAGAAAATCACAAGGAAGAATTTTAAATGAAGAATGCTTTGCTTTTGAACCTGCTCACCATATACTTAAAGTTTTCACTTTATGTATTTGCCGAACCTCTCACTCTATACTTAAAGTGTTTTTATCGGACACATCTCGCGCGTCCCGCAGAGCACCGTTCTCGTGCCGCAACCACCTCTTGCGGCCCGTCGCCTTTTTTCTTGAGAGGCGTACTCCTGCTCAGAACATCGGGTATCATATCCTTTCTCTGCAGATTTGACGAAGCGTCTCGACGGTCTTACTCGGTCTATAGGGGCTCCCGCTTATTATTTTCATATTAGAGCTTGTTCCCTTTCGGCTTTCGCCTTGCCGCTCCCTCTTTGCATCTTTAATATAGCACAACGCCTTTGAAATGTCAAGAGGTTTTTTACATAATTTTTCAACTTTTTCAAAAATTTATGTATTCATTGCACAAGAGCACGAAAAACGCTTGAAAATCGAAAAACGATATGTTAAACTGTCTTCGTCAAACGCGAGGATCGGGAGAGTAGCGCTCAAATTCCGCCTTTGCAGAGAGCGGCGCGTCGGCTGAAAGCGCCGCAGGCGGCGTCTGCGTGAAGTTCACCCGGGAGCGGTTCCGCCGAAGATATATTACATTGTATATAACGTATTGCGTAAGCGGAAACGGCAGGCCCCGTTACAGGTCACAGAGCGTCCGTCCCCTCCGGGGCGGAAATTTGGGTGGTACCGCGGAACGTCTCCGTCCCAATCGGGACGGAGTTATTATTTTATTCAGGAATCAGAACGAATTCGGAGGTATATCATGCACGACACGATTGAACTTATCAAAAAGGCGGCTTCCGCACGGATCAGGGACGCCGAAGCGCCCGCTTCTCTCGAAGAGCTGCGGGTAAAGTATCTGGGCAAGAAGGGCGAGGTCACTTCCCTGCTGAAACAAATGGGCTCTCTTTCTCCCGAAGAGCGCCCGATCATGGGGCAGGCGGTCAACGCGCTGCGCGCCGAAATCGAAGGGCTGCTCGACGAACGCAGAAAAGCGCTGCTCGCGGTCGAAAAAGAGGCGAGGCTCAAAAGCGAGACGCTCGACGTCACGATGCCTGGAACGCCCGTTAAAATGGGGCATAAGCACCCGCTTTCCATCGTTCTCGACGAGGTCAAGGATATTTTCCTCGGCATGGGCTTTACCATTGAGGACGGGCCCGAGGTCGAATACGATTACTATAATTTCGAAGCGCTGAATATCCCGAAGGGGCATCCGGCGCGCGACACGCAGGATACGTTCTATATCGAGGATAATATCCTTCTGCGCACGCAGACCAGTCCCGTACAGATCCGCGTGATGGAGAAAAAAACTCCGCCGATCCGCATCATCTCCCCCGGCAGGGTCTACCGTTCCGACGCGGTGGACGCGACCCACTCCCCCATTTTCCACCAGATCGAAGGTCTCGTGGTCGACAAGGGCATCACCATGAGCGACCTCAAGGGCAACCTGCTCGCCCTGGCGAAGCGTCTTTACGGCGAGGATACGCGCATCCGTCTGCGCCCGCACCACTTCCCGTTCACCGAGCCGAGCTGCGAGATCGACGTATCCTGCTTCAAATGCGGCGGCAAGGGCTGCCCGATGTGCAAGGACGAGGGCTGGATCGAGATCCTCGGCGCGGGCATGGTTCACCCGAAGGTGCTCAAAAACGGCGGCATCGACCCCGAGGTATACAGCGGGTACGCGTTCGGGCTCGGCCTTGAGCGGCTGACGATGTTCCGCTTCGGGCTCGACGACATGCGCCACATGTATGAAAACGACGTAAGATTTTTAGGGCAGTTCTGAAAAGGAGGGAAAGACAATGGATTTATCGAAAAGATGGCTTCTTGACTACGTCGACCTCGACGTATCGGATAAAGAATTCGCGAGCGCGATGACCATGAGCGGCTCGAAGGTCGAAAGCTGGGAGCACGAGGGCGAAGAGCTCAAAAACATCGTCGTCGGCAAAATCCTTTCGCTGCAGCGCCACCCCGACTCGGATCATCTCTGGGTCTGTTCGGTGGACGTCGGCGCGGCCGAACCGGTGCAAATCGTCACCGGCGCACAGAACCTCAAAGAGGGCGACTTCGTGCCCGCCGCGCTCGACAACTCTTACGTCGCGGGCAAAAAACACATCACGAAAGGCAAGCTGCGCGGCGTGATGAGCTTCGGCATGCTCTGCTCCCTTTCGGAGCTCGGGCTGACCGTGCACGACTTCCCCTACGCGATCGAGGACGGCATCTTCGTTCTCGGCGAGGACTGCGACCGCACTCCCGGCGCGGATATCCACGCCGCCATCGGGCTTGACGACACGGTCACCGAATTCGAGATCACGTCGAACCGACCGGACTGCCTTTCCGTCACGGGCCTTGCGCGCGAGGCTGCCGCGACCTTCGGCAAGGAGCTGAAGCTCAAAGCGCCCGAGGTGAAATTCGCCGCGGGCGGCGACGTGAACGACGAGCTGAAGGTGCGCATCGACGTACCCGACACCTGCTACCGCTATATCGGCGCGGTAGTGAAGAACATCAGGATCGCGCCCTCGCCCCGCTGGATGCGCGAGCGTCTGCGCGCCTCGGGCATCCGGCCGATCAACAACATCGTCGATATCACGAATTACGTGATGCTGGAATACGGCCAGCCGATGCACACGTTCGACATTAAGTTTATCAAGGGCCGGCAGATCGTCGTCCGCCGCGCGTCGAAGGGCGAGAGCATCACGACGCTCGAGGGCGTGACCCACGAGCTGGAGGACGACATGATGGTCATAGCCGACGCCGAAGCGCCCGTCGCGGTAGCCGGCGTCATGGGCGGCGAATACAGCGGCATCATGGACGACACGACGACGATCGTTTTCGAATCCGCCTGCTTCAACGGCTACAGCGTCCGCTCCACCGCGAAGCGGCTGGGGCTTCGCACCGAATCCTCCTCCCGTTACGAGAAAGAGCTCGACCCCGAGGGCAGCCGTCTTTCGATGCTGCGCGCGCTGGAGCTGGTCGAACTGCTCGGCGCGGGCGACGTGGTAAAGGGCCTGATCGACGTATTCCCGACGCCGAAGGCCAAGCCCGTCGTGGCGTTCGATCCCGACTGGACGAACAACTTCATCGGCATCGACGTTTCCGCCGAGGAGCAGAAGAAGATCCTCGAAAAGATCGGCTTCACGATCGACGGCGAGAACAACATCCGCACGCCCTATTTCCGCGTGGACATCGAGCACAAGGCGGACGTCGCGGAGGAGATCGCGCGCTTCTACGGTTATGAGAACATCAAGGACCGCGCGCTTTCCGGCAACGCCGAGGGCTTTTTGACCGACACGCAGGAATTCGAGCGCAAGATGAGCAATGCGCTGCTCGCGATGGGGCTTTCCGAGATCTACACCTTCTCGTTCATCAGCCCGAAGAACTACGAAAAGATCCGCCTGCCCGAGGAGAAGCGCCGCAGCGTGGTCATCTCGAACCCGCTGGGCGAGGATACGAGCGTGATGCGCTGCACGATCCTGCCTTCGATGATGGACATTCTCGCGAAGAACTACGCGAACCGGAACCTC
>JAFRTA010000330.1 GCA_017427315.1 Clostridia bacterium | reverse complement strand
GATCGGTCAAGGCCTCGCATCCTCTCCAAAAAAGGCGCTGTGAGTTTCATGTATAGAATAGCATAATTATCTCAAAATGAAAAGACCTTTTGACAGACTTTTTTGAGTCTGTCTGTTCCTCTGCGCCTTTTTTGCAAAAAACACATATCCTTCCTCTTCCTTTGAGGTTGGATATGTGTTTTTCTATTTCATTTATTCAGTTATCTTAATGACATTGCCTGCGACGCAGGTCGGTTTTTTTCGTTCATACTGATTTAACGGGCTGACGCCCTTTGCGGATATCGGGGACCGGGGATCGGATATCGTGCCGGAACCGCGCCTCAAATCGGAGGATCAACAATGCGGATATCATAGAAGATAATGATAAAATCCGCAAGCACGATCCACGGGAGCCGATCCCCGATATCCGAAATTCTGATTTATCGCTCCGCGACAAATCAGAAAATTACGCCGTCATATCACGTAGTTCCCGCCGTCGCCCGTGAGAACGAGATCGGCGAGGGTGTATTTTTGAAAGAAACTGCGCGTCAGCGCGTCGTATTCGCGCCACATTTTCAGCGTGCGGCAGTCCTCCGCGCGCTCGCAGCCGTTTTCATCGCCCGCAAGGCAGCTCACCGGCGCGAGCGTCGTTTCGACCGCAAGAAGGATCTCATAGGCGGTGTAGTCTTCGGGCGCACGGTTGAGGCGGTAGCCGCCGCCCTTGCCGTGTACCGCATCGAGCAGTCCCGCCTTGGAAAGCTCGCACATGATCGCCTCCAGATATTTCACGGAGATGCCCTGCCGCGCGGCGATATCCTTGAGGCGGATGTTCTCTCCCCTGCCGTTTTCCGCAAGGTCGATCATCACCCGCAGCGCGTACCTGCCCTTTGTCGTGATCATGCGTCTTCGTCTCCTTTCGCGCAGATCGTCCCGCCGCCGAGGACGTACCCCTCGTCGTCGTAGACCACCGCCGCCTGTCCCTTCGTGACCGCGCGGACAGGCTCGTCGAACACGATTTTCACCCTGCCGTCCGGCAGCGCGGAAACTTCGGCGTCCTTCTCCGGCTGCTTATAGCGGATCTTCGCCCGCGCCCGCAGTTTTTCGGGCGGCGTATCGAACGCGATCCAGTTGAAATCGTCGGCGATCAGCGTACGGGTGAAAAGATCCTCATTCGGACCGACGACGATCGTATTCGTTTCGGGAATGATATCCGTCACGTAGACCGGCGCCGGCAGCGCAAGGCCGATCCCTTTTCGCTGGCCCATCGTGTAGTGAATGATCCCGCCATGCGTGCCGAGCACCCTGCCGTATTTGTCGCGGATCTCCCCGGCGGGATAGGTCCTGCCCGTGTAATTCCGCAGCACCGCGGCATAGTCCCCGTCCGGCACGAAGCAGATATCCTGACTGTCGGGCTTGTCGGCGTTGGCGAGACCCGATTCCGCGGCGATGCGGCGCGTCTCGGTCTTCTCGGTCCCGCCGAGCGGGAACAGCGTATGCCGAAGCTGCTCCTGCGTCAAAGAATACAGCACGTAGCTCTGATCCTTCGTTTCGTCGACGGCTTTTTTCAGAAGCATCCTGCCGTTTTTTTCTTCAATGACCGCATAATGTCCCGTGACAATATATTCGCACCCGAGCTCCCGCGCGCGGCGGAAAAGGCTCTCGAACTTGAGATAGCGGTTGCAGTTGATGCAGGGATTCGGCGTTCTGCCGTTCTCATACGCCGCGATAAACGGCTCGATGACCTTTTCGCGGAAATCGCCCGTAAAGTCGAACACATAGTACGGAAACCCGAGGCGGAACGCCGCCGCGCGCGCAAGCTCGGTGTCCTCGACGCTGCAGCAGCTTTTTTCGCGGGAGACGTTCGCGTCGTCGTTCGTGAACAGGCGCATCGTCGCACCGATGCAGTCGTAACCGGCCTCTTTGGTCAGGTAAGCGGCGACCGAGGAATCCACGCCGCCGCTCATGGCGATCAGCGCGCGGCTCATTCGCCGAGCCTCAGCATCTCGTTGACCGGCTTCACTGCTTTTTCGATCAGCTCCGGCGACATTTCCAGCTCCGGCTTGCCGTATTTCAGCATATTGTAAACGTCCGCGATCGTCGTGATCTGCATATTGTGGCAGACGCAGTCCTTTGAGAGCGGATGGAACCGCTTTTCCGGGCAGCTCATCTGCAGGTGCGCGCGCACGCTGTTCTCGGTGCCGATAATGTATTCGCGCTCTTCGCCCTTTTCCGCGCGGGCGATGATGCCCGTTGTGCTGCCGACGTAATCGGCGAGCGCGACGACCTCGGGACGGCATTCGGGATGCACGAGCACCGGCGCGCCGGGATGCGCTTCCTTTGCCGCGCGCACCTCGTCGGGCGTGACGCGCAGATGCGTCGGGCAGCCGCCGCGCATCAGCTCGATATTCTTTTCGGGGACCTGCCGTTTGACGAAATCGCCGAGATTGCGGTCGGGCAGGAAATAAATATTCGGGTTTTCGATGTTTTTCACGATCTTCACCGCCGACGAGGACGTGACGCACACGTCGCAGACCGCCTTCGTCTCGGCGCTGCTGTTGATATACACGACGAAGCAGTAGTCAGGGTACAACCCGCGCAGCTGAAGCACGAAATCCGCATCCGCCTGATCGGCGAGCGGGCAGCCCGCCGCGTCGTTCGAGAGATATACGTGCTTTTGCGGCGAGAGGAGCTTTACCGTCTCCGCCATAAAGCGCACGCCGCACATGAGGATATTCTGCTGCGGCACAGACTGCGCCCGAACGCTCAAGCCGAAGGAATCGCCCGTGAAATCGGCGATCTCAAGGATGTCGTTCGTCTGGTAGGTGTGCGCGAGGATGCACACGTCTTTTTCTTTTTTCAGCCGCAGGATCTCATCCTGCATTTCTCTGATGGTCATGATGATCGCTCCTTGTCGGGTGATTTTCAGACTGAAGACTTAAGATCTGTATTATCGGTCTGTGCCTCAGTTTACGGTCTACGGTCTACGGTCTACGGTCTTTGGTCTTCGGTCTTCAGTCTTCGGTCTTCAGTCTTCGTTCTTTGGTCTTTGGTTTTCAGGTTTATATACTCCGAATCCTCTGCGCCGCCCGTGCGACTGCGGCGACGATATATTCCGCCTGCGCTTCGGTCAGGTCTTCTCCCGGGGTGATGCGCAGGCAGCAGCGCGCGTCTTCTTCGGCAAGGCCGATCGCCGTCAGCACGTGGCTGAGCTCCCCCGCGCCGGACGCGCACGCCGCGCCCGACGAGACCGCGATCCCCGCGCCGTCGAGCAGCAGGATCATCGCCTCGGCGTTCGCCCCGGGGATCATGATATTGAGATTGTTCGCAAGTCTTTTCTCTCTGTCGCCGTTCAGACGGGCGCCCGGTACGGCGGACAGGATGCCGGCGATGATCCGGTCGCGCAGGCGCGCCGTTTTCGCGTTGTTCTCCGCCATTGACGAAACGGCTTCTTCGAGCGCTGCCGCCATGCCGGCGATCGCGGGCAGATTTTCGGTCCCCGCGCGTTTTCCGCGCTCCTGCGACCCGCCGAGGAGCTGCGGATACAGCTCGGTCCCCCGCCGCGCGTACAGGAATCCGACGCCCTTCGGCCCGTGGAATTTATGCGCCGAGGCTGACAGAAGGTCGGTATTCATTCCGCGCACGTCGATCGGCAGATGACCCGCCGCCTGTACCGCGTCCGTATGGAACGGCACGCCCGCGGCGCGGCAGAGCCCGCCGATCTCCCGGATCGGCTGGACCGTGCCGATCTCGTTGTTGGCGGTCATTACAGAAACCAGCGCGGTATCGGGGCGGAGCGCCCGACGCAGGTCTTCGAGATCGACGATTCCGTTTTTCCCGACGGGCAGAAGCTCGATCTCATACCCTCTGCGGCGCAGTCTCTCCAGCGGACGCAGGACCGCGTGGTGCTCGATCACGGTCGATATGATATGCCTTTTCTCCCCCGCGGCAGCCGTGAGGACCGCAAGGTTGTCCGCCTCGGTGCCGCCCGAGGTGAAGGTGATCTCCCGCGCGTCGGCGCCGATGCACGCGGCAATGCGCTCGCGCGAAGCCCACAAAAGCTTCGCCGCGCGCTGTCCCGGCGTATGGGGGCTCGAGGGGTTCGCGAACGCGTCTTCACAAGCCTCGATCATAGCCCGCAGCGCCGCGGGGCCGAGCTTTGTCGTGGCGGCGTTGTCGGCGTATACGGGAGTTAAGACAGATTCGTTGTTCATTGGTTTATGTGAAATGTGAGATGTGAAATGTGAAATGCCGAACAAAACGGCGAAGCCTTCGCCTCACCGTTTTATTTTACCCTATCTCGGATCAAAATGCAATAGCAACCTACCAAACCGCAAGGGAATTACATCATTTTCCGGGCACGGACTCAATCCGCAAACAGCGCCGTCGACAGATACCGGTCTCCGGAATCCGGAAGCAGCACGACGATGTTCTTGCCCTCGCTGCCCGGACGCTTCGCCAGCTCGATCGCCGCCCAGAGCGCCGCGCCGGAGCTGATGCCGGTCAGGACGCCCTCATGCTTGCCCAAAAGCTTGCCCGTGGCGAACGCGTCGTCATTCGCGACCTTGATGATCTCATCGTAAACGGCGGTGTTCAGCACCGCGGGCACGAAGCCCGCGCCGATGCCCTGGATCTTATGCGCTCCCGCTGCGCCGCCGGAGAGCACCGGAGAGGTCGCGGGTTCCACCGCGACGACCTTGACGGAGGGCTTTTTCTCTTTGAGGTATTCGCCCACGCCGGTGATCGTTCCGCCGGTGCCGACGCCCGCGACGAAGATATCGACCTCGCCCTCGGTATCGTCCCAGATCTCGGGACCGGTATGCGCGAAGTGCGCCGCCGGGTTCGCCGGATTCACGAACTGCCCCGCGATAAAGCTGTTGGGGATCTCTTTGTTCAGCTCCTCCGCCTTTTCGATCGCGCCCTTCATGCCCTTCGCCCCGTCGGAGAGCACAAGCTCCGCGCCGTACGCCTTCATGAGCTGCCGGCGTTCGACGGACATCGTTTCGGGCATCACGATGATCAGACGATAACCCTTTGCCGCCGCGACGGACGCAAGCCCGATGCCGGTATTGCCCGAGGTCGGCTCGATGATGACCGAGCCCTCTTTCTGAATTCCCTTCTCTTCCGCGTCGTCGATCATCGCCTTCGCGATGCGATCCTTGACGGAGCCCGCGGGATTAAAGTATTCCAGCTTCGCAAGGATCTTCGCCTTGAGTCCCAGTTCTTTTTCAAGGTTCGTCAGCTCGAGAAGCGGCGTATTGCCGATGAGTTCCGCCGCGCTTTTATAGATTGCCATGGTAATTTCTCCTTATTCACGTTATAGTTAAGTATTCAGTTGATATCTCCGAACTCCGCTCTCACACCACCGCTTTGAACGCCGCCTCAAGGTCGTCGAGGATGTCGTCGATATGCTCCGTGCCGATCGAAAGACGCACGGTGTTCGGCTTGATGCCCTGATCGAGCTGCTCCGCCTCGGTCAGCTCCGCGTGCGTCGTCGACGCGGGATGGATCACGAGGGATTTCACGTCCGCCACGTTCGCCAGCAGCGAGAACAGCTCGAGATGATCGATGAAATCCTGCGCCTTTTTCGCGTCGCCCTTGATATCGAAGGTGAAGATCGAGCCGCCGCCGTTCGGGAAATACTTTTTGTAGAGCGCCTGCTGCACCGGATCGTCCGAAACCGACGGATGATGCACTTCCTCGACCTGCGGATGCTTCTTCAGATACGCGGCGACCATGAGCGCGTTTTCGGTATGGCGCTCGACGCGCAGGGACAGCGTCTCAAGTCCCTGCAGGAAGAAGAACGAATGGAACGGCGAGAGCGTCGCGCCGGTATCGCGCAGCAGGATCGCGCGGATGCGCGTCACGAACGCCGCCGGACCGACCGCGTCGTAAAAGCTGACGCCGTGATAGCTCGGGTTCGGGTCGACGAGCCCCGGGAATTTGCCGGACGCCTTCCAGTCGAAGTTGCCGCCGTCGACGATCACGCCGCCGATCGTCGTGCCGTGGCCGCCGATGAACTTCGTCGCCGAGTGGATCACCACGTTCGCGCCGTATTCGATCGGGCGCACGAGATACGGCGTCGCAAAGGTGTTGTCGATGATCAGCGGCAGACCGTGCGCGTGCGCAATCGACGCGATCCTCTCGATATCCACAACGTCGGAATTCGGGTTGCCGAGCGTTTCGATAAACACAAGCTTCGTATTTTCACGGATCGCTCCTTCGATCTCGCCGAAGTTATTCGGATCGACGAAGGTGGTCGATATGCCGTACTCGGGCAGGGTGTGCTGCAGCAGGTTAAAGGTGCCGCCGTAGATATTCTTCGCCGCGACGACGTGATCACCCGCCGCGGTGATATTCTGGATCGCGTAAGTCACGGCTGCGGCGCCGGACGCGACCGCGAGCGCCGCGACGCCGCCCTCGAGCGCCGCGATGCGCTGCTCGAACACGTCGGAGGTCGGGTTGGTCAGACGGGAGTAAATGTTACCCGCGTCGCGCAGACCGAAACGGTCCGCCGCGTGCTGACTGTTATGGAAAACGAACGAAGAGGTCTGATAGATCGGCACGGCTCTGGCGTCCGTGACGGGGTCGGCTTTCTCCTGACCGACGTGAAGCTGCAGGGTTTCGAATCTGTATTTCTTGCTCATGATCATAATTTCCTTTCTTTATTGAGATGTTTTGTGTTGATTTTTCGGTATTGCGCCTCCGCTTCCCGCGGGAGCCGGAATGAAAGAAGAAAATTCAACAACAGCACATTCGTCCGAAACGGAAATTTGCTCTGATCAGCATTTCAAAGTGATTTATCATTTTTAATACCTACCATTCCTGTGGGTTGATGGTATAATAGCACATATTCCCTACCGTGTCAATAGGTTTTTCAAAAATAATAAAAAAACTTTCGGCGGCGTCCGGTCACCCGCGCGCCGCCGAAGCACTGTTATCAATATGTTACTTATATATATTCTGCGAATCAGCCGCCCATGATGCTGCCGAGCGCGTTTTTGAGCACGTCGCCGATCGAATCAAGGAAATTGTTCACCTGTGCGTTCGCAGTGGTGGGAACGG
>JAFRTA010000037.1 GCA_017427315.1 Clostridia bacterium | reverse complement strand
GCCGCTTTCACGGGCTCGTCGCCGGTGTAGGCGGGCGTTTCGCCGTAGGGAACGCTCTTCGTCTCAAGCACGGAGCCGTCGTCGTTTATGAACCACACGGAATAGCTGTTGACGCTCGCGTCAAACCGCGCGGTATACTCCTCGTCGCCCGTCACCGCCGCGAGCGGACGGTCCCAGCCGGTGAACGTATAGGTATACTGCGCCGTCGCCGCTTTCACGGGCTCGTCGCCGGTATAAGCGGGCGTTTTGCCGTAAGCGACGCGCTTCGTTTCAAGTACAGCCCCGTTTTCATTGCGGAACGTAACGGTATATTTTCTGACCGTCGCCTTGAACTGCGCGGTATATTCCGCGTCGCCCGTTACGGCGGCAAGCGAAGGCTTCCACCCCTTGAATGCGTAAGTATATTTTGCCGTCGCCGCTTTCACGGGCTCGTCGCCGGTATAGACGGGCGTCTCGCCCTCGGGAACGCTGAGAGAAAGCAGCGTCTCTCCCTGCGCGCCTTTGAAAACGACCGTATATTCCCGGACCGTCGGTTCCGAAGAGGGTTCCGTCGGGTCGGACGAGGGCTCCGTCGGGTCGGAGGAGGGCTCGGTTACCGTCGTCGGCTGCGGCGGGTCCGGGTCCTTCGGCTTGCGTCCGAACAGGCCGGCGAAAAACGCGATGATCGCCATGAAAAACGCAATAACTCTCTGCATATCGGTCTTCCTTTCTGTCTTTCAGTATGTCGGTTCGGGATGTTTCAGACGTCCGGCTCAGCCGACGCTCACGCGGAAGGTGCGCGCGGAGCCGTCGGACGCGTATACGAACGAATAACCGTAGGTCCCGTCGGCGTTGTACTGTATGCCGTAGCCGTCGTAACCGTGGGCAGAGGCAAGCCCGACCGGGCTCCACGCGCCGTCGGCGTATTCCTCCACGCAAAGCCGTCCGAATTCCGTAAAGCCGTCGACGCGTACCGGGGTGTTGTTCATTCCGCCGGTCACGGTGAATTCCGCCGTATTGTTATTGCATTTTACCGTCGGCAGGATCAGGTCGTCGACCGCCTCGCCGACCCGCGCCGCGACGGACAGGCGGTTCACGCAGGAGTCCGCGCGCACGTTCTTCACGTTGTCGCAGCGCGTCTCAAGCCCCGTTCCCCACGGCATCAGGATCAGGTCGAGCGAAATCGTATCGCCTTTTTTGAACGTGAGCTCCTTCGCATCGAGCGTCAGGCTCGCTTCGGTCGTTTCCGTGTCGGAGCCGTCGCGCACGGCGAAGGGGATCCCGACCGGCTCGCCGTTCATCACGATCTCGGAGCCGCGCAGGAATACCGCCGCGTTCGCGCCGAAATTCTTCGAAAGCCAGCTTTGCGTATCCCCCGTGATGTGCATCAGCGTATAATACGGGTCATCGTCTCCGAGCGCGTAATACCGCGTTTTCTCCGTCGTGTCGATCACGGCGACGCGGTCGGCGTTGTCCGCGCCGAGATACCCGAGATAATCGAATTTCACAAATCTTCCGTCAAGTCCGAACAGATCGACGTTCTCGCGGAAGTCGGAGAAGGTCTTGTCGCCGAGGAATTCGATCCTGAGCGTATAGAACGTGCGGTTCTCGTCCGTGGACGGGAATTCCGCGTGACGCAGCGTGTATCGATATGTTCCGTCGGCGGAAAGATACGACATTTCGATATCCTCATACGTCGGACCGACGGAGCGGATCGTGTTGCCGATAAACTCGCCGTAGGGCTGCTTCGTGCCGTCGCGGTCGACGGCGAAGCGCAGCGTGCCGACCGAATTGAACTGCGGCTGACCGCTCCACATCACGCCGCTCCTGCCGCGGAAGTCCGGCAGCGTCCAGCCGTCCTTGCCGTAGACGAAATACGGCGCGATGCAGTTGCTCTCGGTCGTGCCGGTGGAGAGATGATAATACGAAACGTGGAACTCGATGGAGGAAAGCTGCTTGAGCGGGTATTTGCCCCAGTTCTGGTAAAGATGCACCGCGCCGACCTTCAGCGGCTCCCCCGCCTTGACCGAAAGCGGGAAGAACGCGTCGCCGTAGGAGCGGTCTTTCACGCTGTAATAGCCCTCGCCGCCGTCGCCCTGGAAATTCTTGCAGACCTGAACGTCGATCGGCGCGAGCAATTGATTCTCGTCCAGAACGGCGCCCGCCTCAAGACAGCCGGATCCCGTCGTGGCTCTGACGTAGATCTCCCTGTCGTCCGGGCTTTCGACCGTCAGTCCCGCGGTGAAACGCAGATCGGGCGAATCATACGCCGTCTGGAAATCCGTGCCGGGCAGCAAAACGGCGTAGCAGCCGCGCAGCGCCTCGTACGTCACGGCGGAACCGTCGTCCGCAACGACCGTCAGCGGACTGCGTTCGACCGCGGCGGCGGCGCGGACCCCGTCGAAGCCGTGTGTTTTGTCGGTATAAACGCGGCAGCCCGTCGTCACGCTGTTCAGGTCGCAGCCGCCCGTTTCGTCATATTGATTGATCCCGGTCCCGCTTTCGTAAGCAGCGGTCAGCGTCACGGTATAGGTCTTTTTTGAAAGATCCACGGTCAGCGACTTCACCGAGCCGTCCGACGGGACGATAAAGCCGACGACGCCGACGTCCTTGATATCGAACGCGGCGTACTCGACGTTTTCGGTATTCTTCGCCGCGTAGTTATGATACCCGTGCGCGTCTTTGATCTCGACCGCGGCGACGGAATCGGCGGGGATGCGGATCTCGGCGCCGAAGGAATCCAGCGCCGTCGTGGGCTTGTGCGCGAACAGCGTATACTGCAGATACAGCTTATCCGCCCAGATATGGTACCCCTTGTCGACCTTGAACGTCGAGAACTTCAGGTCGAAATCGCGCACGTGCGTCTCATAATAGTATTCGCCGAGGCGGATCGTGTTGACCCTGCCCTGCACGGCGCTGTCGGAGGAATAATACACGCCGCCGCTGCGGTCTTTGCACCATGCGTCAAAGGAACCGGCGATATAGACGTTCCCTTCCGCGTCGGTCAGCGTCGCGCCGTTCTTGTATTTGCCGAGCGTGTGCGTCAGCGTCATTTTTTGGTTCGCCATGCGGTACGCGGAACGGTCCGGGTCGGTGTACGCCGCCTGAACGCCGTTCGCCAGCCTCTTCGCCAGCTTCACGCTTTCGGACAGCGGACTGTCGCCGGAAATGTCGTTGATCAATTCGGCCGCCTCCCCCGAAACGGGATATTCCGGCACGGTCACGGAACCGCCCGCGCGCAGCGCGAACAGCGCCGTGATCAGCGCCATGAAAAACGCGATGAATTTACGGATCGCGGATAAAAACATACGGTGTTCCTCCTTTTCTCATCCGAGATAAGTATCAACGTATCGCACGAACAGCTCCCGCGCCCGTTCGCTGCATTCCGGATCGTCAAGCGCGTGCCCCGATTCGGGATAGGTTATCATTTCATGCGGCACGCCGTACGCCGTCAGCTTTTCTTCCAGCGCGGCAACGGTATGATAAGGCACGACGGTATCCTTCGCGCCGTGGAACAGCAGCGTCGGGACCGTGTTTTCATTCACGTGCGAGATCGGCGAATAGAGCTCCAGCGCGGGCAGCGCCGCGTCGACGGTCTCGGGCGTGAATTCCACCTTCGTCAGCTTCGACAGAAGATCCGCCATGAACGCGGGATCGTAATTGCCGAACTCATTGTGAAAAATAAACTCCTCGTCCCAGAGCACGGCCGGCCCGCAGTAGCTCACCGCCGCGACGGGCTTCACCGGCGCTTCCTCCATGCAGGAATACGCGTACAGCAGCGACAGATGCGCCCCCGCGCTGCCGCCCGAAAGAACGACCCTTGTGATATCGACGCCCTTTTTCGCCGCTTCTTTTTTGATCGCCGCCAGCGCGGAGGTGATATCGTCGAGGATCTCGCGCATCCCCACGCCGTCCTCGCGGGACAGGAAGCGGTAATTCATCGCCGCGGCGGCGTAGCCCTTTTCCGTCCAGAACGGGAGCTCGCCGCGGTAGGCGTCTTTATCGCCCATGACCCAGCCGCCCGCGTGCAGAAGCAGCACAAGACCGGTCTCGCCCTCCACCGACTTCGGCAGATAAAGATCGTAAACCTGCCGCTCGTGCGCGCCGTAGGGCAAGCTTAAACAGACGTGATTGTTCCTGTAGATCCCCGCGCCGCCGCCGAACACGGCGGAGAAAAACGCGATCAGCGCGGTGAACCACGCCGCGATCCTTCGAAAAATGAGCATACCGTTCCCTCTTTTCCGGTTTTTTCCGCGCGCGGCGGATATTATATTATGATATTATAATTATACTTTTTTTCCACCGGCGATACAAGCCTCTTCGGTCAATTTTTATTGTCTATATTCCCGAATATTATCCTTTTTGCTGCCGGACGCTCCCGCCGTGTATCCGGTACTGCCTCGGCGTCATGCCGTAAGTCTGAAAGAATATCCTGTAAAAATAGGAGATATTGACGTATCCGACCCGCTCGCAGATCTTCGACACGGGATAATCGGTATTTTGAGCAGATACAGCGCCTGCTGAAGCCGACGCTCCTGAATCAGCTCGGTGAAGGTCTTCCCCGTTTTTTCTCTGACCATGCCGGATAAGCGGCGGTAATCGCAGCCCAGCGTTTCCGCGGCGTCCTCGAGATTCCCGTCCCGGTAACGGTCTTCGATATACCGCTGGACCTTCCACAGAATATCGTATTTTTCCTCATCGGTCCGCAGGCGGTCCGCGTGATACTGCAGCAGCCGCAAAAGCAGCGCCATCGTCAACTGGTTGGTGCTCTGTTTATACGGGACGTCGTTGCGCATGGACCAGATCATGTTTTCCAGCAGGTTGGCGACCGGCAGGATCTCGCCGACGCTGAAATGCAGATAGGCGGGCCGGTCGTCGTCGCCGCATACGCAGTCGACAAAGAAACGGCGCATCGGCGAATCCTCGATGCCCGCCTGGTCTACGGCGCGGTCGAAAAAAACGGGAAGAATGATGAAATTCACCATAATATCTTCCCGTCCCGGCGCTTTGACCGCGTGCCTGACGTTTCGGTTCATAATCAGAAGGTCCCCGGCAACGAGCGTGATTTCTTTCCCGTCGACGATCTGCGTGACGCTGCCGGTCAGGACGTACGCCATCTCGATATAATCGTGCTTATGCGGACCGACGGCGCAAAAACGCCAATGCGGGCGAACGGCGATCAGCTTTCCGTCCCGCAGGAATTCTTTCGCCTCCTTCTTATGCTCCCCGGAGACGATATCCGTCGGCGCCTGCCCGCTGCGGACCATGGCTTCGTATTCCCGTTCATGGTCGGTCATCGGATAGAACATAGACAGTATTTCAGGATTCATATTATCCCGCCGCCTTTCGGTTTTTCTATATATTATAAGATATTTCCCTGCGCCCGTCAACAGGAAATAAGACAATAACCATTTGAATTCCATCGGCGGGATTCCCGGACGGCCCTTCGCTGCGGTTCCCGCTCCTTCTTCCGTCTTCCCGCAGCGGCAATCCCTGAAAAACGCCCGGAACCGGTTGTTTCCGTCTGACTTTTTTCTTTCGGCGCTTTTCACGGAAAACTATGGAAAATCTCCGGAAAAAATGATATCATATAAAAAGCAAGGGAGGAAGCGTCAATGAACGGCTTCATCGAAAAACCGGAAAACCGCAGAAGCATCCGCAGCTTCAAGCCGGACATGCCTGTCGGAGAAGATATCCGGCAAATCGTTGGAGCGGGGCTTTCCGCGCCGAGCGGAACGAACCGACAGACGACCGTCACGCCGGTCGGGAGGAACAAAGAAAAACGCGGCCGCATCGCGGAAGGACGGGAGAGTCTTGCGGGTTGAATGAAACCAGCTCAGGTTACAATCGACAGCTCGGCGCATCCCTCCGCGCAAACCGGCGTAAACGGATATATTATCCCGTATGCAGCAAAGGAGACGTGACAGATGTTTCGAAAACACCCCGATAACCCGATCTTCGGCGATCCCGGAACCGGTACGCTTTTTGACGTTTTTGTCGTCAAACGGACGGACGGCGCTTTCCGGATGGACTTTTCACAGAGAATGAACGATTCGCTGGCGGTCGCTTTTTCCGAAGACGGCGTGCATTGGAGCGCGCCGCAGGTGACGCTTTCTCCGAACCCGGCTTCCGGATGGGAGGATCTGGTCAACCGGAACTGCGTCCTGCAGATCGGCGGCACGTATAAAATGTGGTATACCGGGCAGGCGCACGGCAAAAGCTGCATCGGTCATGCCGAAAGCGGAGACGGCATGACCTTCCGCCGCGCGGGCGCTTCGCCCGTTCTGTTTCCGGAATTTCCGTGGGAAGGCGAGTCCGTGATGAATCCTTGCGTCCTTTATGAAAACGGCGTATACCGCATGTGGTACAGCGCAGGCGAAACATACGAACCGAACGTGCTGTGTTACGCCGAGAGCAGCGACGGCATGCACTGGAAAAAGTACGGGATGAATCCGATTCTGGAAAAGAACCCCCGAAACGAATACGAACAGAACCGCATCGGCGGCTGCCAGGTCATCCCGCATGGAGAGCTCGGTTATCTGGTTTTTTACATCGGCTACCGGGATATCCACACCGCCTGCATCTGCGCCGCCCATTCCACGGACGGCGTAACGGATTTCCGCCGCTGCAGGCTGAATCCGCTGGTCGCGCCTGCGCCGGGGGAATGGGACGCAGATTCCTGCTACAAGCCTTCCGCGCTTTACGACCGTGAAAAGGACCTTTGGCGGATCTGGTATAACGGCCGGTCCGGCGGCATGGAATACGTCGGGCTTGCCGAAATGCATGGGGATTTCAGGCAGTCCGATTGGATCGGTTGAGACCCGCCGTTTTCTGAAGCTTCACGTTTTTTGACCGCATTTCCCCGTTCCCCGCGTCATCGGGAT
>JAFRTA010000329.1 GCA_017427315.1 Clostridia bacterium | reverse complement strand
TCCCTCAATTCTTCGTGAACATCGTTCCGAGTCCCTCGTCGGTGAGAAGCTCCATCAAAATGGAATGCGGCACTCTGCCGTCGATGATGAACACTTTTTTCACCCCGGCGCGCAGCGCTTCGAGACAGCATTCCGTTTTCGGGATCATGCCGCCCGCGATCACGCCCTCTTCGATCAGGCGCTTCGCCGTGCGCATGCTCAGATGCGAAATGAGCGTAGAAGGATCGTCCTTATCCATCAGCACGCCGCATTCGTCGGTGACGGAAATCAGGCACTCCGCCTCGAGCTTTCCGGCAAGCTCCGCCGCCACGGTATCGGCGTTGATATTATAAACGTTGCATTCGTCGTCGTAACCGAGCCCCGAAACGACGGGGATATAACCGCAGTTCAGCAGATCGGTGACGGGTTGGGTACGGATCGCGACGATGTCGCCGACGTAGCCGAGCCCGAGCTCCGGCTGCTTCATGCGCGCCTCGATCATCTTGCCGTCGATCCCGCAAAGTCCGATCGCTCTGCCTCCCTTGCTGTTGATCAGGTTGACAAGATTCTTGCCGACCTTGCCCGCAAGGATCATCTGCGCGACCTCGACCGTCTCCCTGTCCGTTACGCGAAGGCCGTTTTTGAACTCGGTCTCTTTGCCGAGGCGTTTGAGCGTTTTGGAGATATCGGGGCCGCCGCCGTGCACGAGCACGACGTTCATGCCGACCTGCCGCATCAGACAGATATCCTCGATCACCGCGTTCTGCAGTTCCTCGGAAACCATGGCGTTACCGCCGTATTTGATCACGATGGTCTTTCCGTTGTATTTTTGAATATGCGGCAGAGCCTTGACGAGTATCTGAGCTCTGTCTGCGTTGGAAATGTTCATTTGATTCAACCTCTCAATAGGGATATACCGGTCATAGATCCGGATCTATTCTATTTTGACGGGATCGGCTGTGGCGTCATCGTCGGTCCGAGGAAGGTGATCTTATCAACGCCGTTTTCGGTCGGAACGAATTTCACCCGGTCGATGTTCATGCGCCTGACGTTCACCTGGGTGGTGCTGTAATGGCTGTGATAGCAGATGAACAGCTCGCTGCCGTCGGGAGACGGGGCGAAGCAGTGATGCCCGGGCCCGTGCAGAAACGCGGTATATTTCAGGATCGGATTCAGCCGGCTCTTTTCAAAGCTGCCGAGCGGTTTGCTGCAGGTCATCA
Source organism: Clostridia bacterium (assembly GCA_017427315.1). Lineage (GTDB taxonomy): Bacteria > Bacillota > Clostridia > Oscillospirales > Acutalibacteraceae > RGIG2774. The sequence goes on along the minus strand of JAFRTA010000329.1, from coordinate 5,103 downwards.
CGCCGACGCCGTAATTGATGCTGTCAAAGCCGTCGCCGGAATAGGTGAGATAATACGTCCCGTTGTGCTTGATCATCTCCGGGCCTTCGTTGATCGTGATCTCCCAGCCCTCCGGCTCGGAGAGCTGTTTAAGCGTTTCTGTTTTCGGCGTAAGGTCCGCGTTCATTTCACAGCCCCAAAGACACTGTCCGCCGCCGTAGGTCCTGGAAAAATACAGGAAGATCCTGCCGTCGTCGTCAAAGAACAGATTCCCGTCAAGACATTTAAAATCAAAAAGGAAGCTGTCGCTCGTCTTCACAAACGGACCGGTAGGTGCGTCCGCGACAGCAAGACCGAGATGCACCTGCGATGTATAGAGAAGATAATACTTCCCGTTGTATTTGTAGACCTCCGGAGCCCAGAAATCGCTCTCGCCCGCAAGATCGTCCTTCCGGGCGACCTGACAGCCGTACGTCCAGTGTACAAGATCCTCGGACGTACAGGTATCATACCCGTCGCCGGGGCGATTGGTGGCGTAAAGATAATACACGCCGTCGTCGAACAGGATAAAGGGATCCGGTGCGTTGTCGCAGACGGGATTCGTGTAGGTCTCACCGGTATAATCATCTTCTCTGACTTCGCCGACCGTCACGTCCGTCACACCGGCGCTTCTGCCGATCTGTGCGCCGTCGAATTCCTTATAAATATCAAACATCGGCGCCGGGTCCGTATCCGACGGATCGGTCATCAGCCAAAGCTTGATCCTGCCGCGGTCATAATTCAATTCAAGCCGATATTCCTTCCCGGCCTCGATATCCGCAAGCTTAAAAGCAAGGGATTCAAAATTCTCTCCGACATTACTGCCGATACCGACGCGTCCGGAGCTGCCGTCGATATACACAACTCCGCCCCGGGCTTTGCTGTTTTCGATCGTGCCGCCGAAGGACAGGACCTCAACGCCGTTCGCGGAGGGCGTTACCGTCGCTGCAACGGAATATCGATCCGTCGCCTCCGCCGTTTTCTCTACCGGTTCAAGTACCGTGACCGCCGGTTTGTCATACCGTACGCGGAAGCTGCAAGTGATCTCATGGCCGTCATACGTCACGGTACAGGAGCCCAGCTCTTCACATACCCTCGCCTTTAAGAGATTATTCAAGCTCTGCGGGAAATCTCCGAAAACTGTTTCTCTCCGTGCCTTTACGTATTCGATTTCCGGAGTAAGCTGGCTCACGGCATAGACGAACCGCTTCACGATCTTCGCAAGGAATGAGATAAAGCGCGCAAGCTTTGTCCCGATGGAGACGGCGGTCTCGTTTTCGTAGAGCGTAAAACACATGGATCGGGACCCGTTGTATTCCAGCACTTCACAGGTCTCCTCCACCCTTCCGGCAACCAGATAAGTATCGCTTCCCGAATAGGTCATTGTTACGGAATAATTCTCGATATCCGAAAACGTGTTGTTTTTCAGAAGAGCATCAACGGTGATTTCCTCACCTTTCGCGTATTCCGCTTTCTGCGCTGCGGCGGAAAACAGAAATACCGGCGTATGTTCCCCATTGGCGGAAGCGGAAACGGGGAAACACACAACAAGAAGGACAACGCACATCAGCATGGAAATGACTCTTTTGTTCGAAGCGAACATCGGGAACCCTCCTTTTAATTGCGGATCAGACAGATACAGCGCTTATTCGGTTCGGATATCTCAGCCGGCGCCGGTTTGCTCACAAGATCGCTTGTTATGTTCTATAGTCTCCGTTGATCTTCACGTAATCATAGGTCAGATCACAGCCCCAGGCTTCGGCGGAGAATTCGCCGTCGTTGAGGCCGACGAGAATATCGATCTCTTTTTCCAGCAGGATCTCTTTCGCTTTCTCTTCGCTGAACTCGATCCCCGCGCCGTTTCTGCACACCGGGATCTCCCCTTTGGCGGAAGCAAAAGAAACGTCCACCTTATTCACGTCGATATCCGCGCCGCTGTAGCCGAGCGCGCAGAGCACTCTGCCCCAGTTCGCGTCCGCGCCGAACATCGCGGCTTTCAGAAGCGACGAGCAGATCACGCTTTTCGCGGCGGTCTTCGCGGCTTCTTCCGTCTTGCCGCCCGTGACCTTGCACGTCAGAAGCTTTGTCGCGCCCTCGCCGTCGCCCGCAAGCAGGCGGCAGAGCTTTGCCGTCACGGCGTGCAGAGCCGCGCAGAATACTTCAAAGTCCGCGTCTGCGGCGGCGATCTCTTTATTATCCGCCATTCCGTTGGCAAGCACGGCGACCATATCGTTCGTCGAGGTATCGCCGTCGATGCTGACCATGTTAAAGCTGGTTTTCACATCTTCCGAAAGCGCTTTCTGAAGCATTTTGGGGCAAATCGCCGCGTCGGTCGTAACAAAAACGAGCATCGTCGCCATGTTCGGGTGGATCATGCCCGAGCCCTTGGCGATGCCGCCCATGCGGCAGGTTTTTCCGTCGAGAACAAACTCAACGGCAACGGATTTCTGTATTGTATCGGTCGTCATGATCGATTCCGCCGCGGAAGCGGAATTATCATACGAGAGTTCTGCGGCAAGCGCCGGCATCCCGTTTGCTATGGGTTCGATCTCCAACGGCTGACCGATCACGCCCGTCGAAGCGACGATCACGTCTTCGCTTTTGACCCCGGCATACGTCCCGACAAGCGTACACATACCCTCTGCGATCTCGACGCCGTTCGCGTTGCAGGTGTTCGCGTTGCCGCTGTTGCAGACCACCGCCTGCGCGTAACCGTCCGCAATATGTTTTTTCGTGACGAGCAGCGGCGCGCCTTTGACGAGGTTCTGCGTATAGACAGCCGCCGCCGAAGCTCTTTTATCGCTGACGATCAGCGCGAGGTCGCGCTTCGTGCGATTCTTGCGGATACCGCAGTGCACGCCGGAAGCCCGGAAGCCTTTCGCGGCGCACACGCCGCCGTCGATATATTTTATTTCACTCATTTTTTCTCCTCCGTTCAAAGCTCGAGCCCCACTGTCTCGTCAAAGCCGCACATGATATTCAGGCATTGCACCGCCGCGCCGGACGCGCCTTTGCCGAGATTGTCGTAGACCGCGAGAAGCAGGATCCTGTCTTCGTTCCCCGCGACGGAAACGCGCATGGAATCTCTGCCGGAAAGCGCGTTCGCCGCAAGAAAGCCGCCGTCCCCCGTTTCATCGCAAAAAGATACGACGCGGGTCGTGTAAAGCGAGCGGTAAATCTCCCTGATATCGTCTGCTCCGCCGCGGAGCATTTCTTTTTTAAAGAGCGGGACCGTGACCGCCATTCCGCTGTAAAAATCGCCGACGACCGGACAGAACGCCGGAGCGGTCTTCAGGCCCGTAACGCCGACCATCTCTCTGAGATGCTTGTGCGCCTGCCCCAGCGCGTACTGACGGGGGGAATCGAGCAGCCCGCTTCGATCCTCCGATTCGTATTCCGCAATCATTTTGTTGCCGCCGCCGCTGTAGCCGGTCAGCGAAAAGCAGGACAAGGCGGTTTCCGGTGAAATAATCCCGTTTTTCACAAGCGGGCGGACGAGCGCGATAAAGCCGGACGCGTGACAACCGGGCACCGCGAGACGCTCCGCAGCGCTTACGTCCGCGCGCATGCCCGCGGAAAGCTCCGGGAAGCCGTAAGCCCATCCCGGGCTCGTGCGGTGCGCCGTCGATGTGTCCAGCAGACGGACCGGGTGGTTTTTTGCGACCTCGTCCGCAAGCTCCGCCGCTTCGACCGCCGCCGCGTCGGGCAGGCAGGTTATCACGAAATCCGCCTCGGAATAGATTTCTTTTTTCGCCGCGAGGTCTTTTCTTTTTTCCTCGGGCAGCGTCAGAAGCTCGAATTCCGTTCGCCGCGCCAGCCGCTCACGAATGCGCAGTCCCGTCGTCCCCGCGCTGCCGTCGATAAACAGTTTCATATTCTCTCTCCAGAAAAGGAATATTTATACAATATATAATCAATAATTATACATATCAAAATGACTTTGTCAATAGAAAAGCATGAAATATTTTGTTGTTTTACAACAATCATTCCGCGTTCCGGGCAGGAACGCGGAATGTATCTTTATTCCGGAATTGTTTCGGGCTCGGGATAATCGACGGCCTTCGTATCGACGGTCACGGTCTTGATGCGCTGAGCGTCAAGAGGCTTATCATTTCCGTCCGTCTGCACGGAGACAATCGCGTCGACGACGTCCATGCCCTCGATCACCTTGCCGAAAGAGGCGTAATCGTTGTCAAGGCTCGGATAATCGCTCACCATGATAAAGAACTGGCTGCCCGCGGTGTTATAATACGGTTTGGGATTATACGGATTGCCCTGACGCGCCATCGACAGCACGCCGCGGGTGTGCTTGAGTTCGTTTTTGAAATCGTTATTCGAGAATTCACCGAAGATCTTATATCCGGGGCCGCCGGTGCCGGTGCCTTTCGGGTCTCCGCCCTGGATCATAAATCCGGGGATCACGCGGTGGAAGATCACGCCGTCATAGAAGCCTTTTTTGATCAGGGAGATAAAGTTATTCACGGTATTCGGCGCGATATCGGGATAAAGCTCCGCCTTGATGACGCCGCCGTTTTCCATGGTGATCGTTACGATCGGGTATTCTTTGTTCACGGGAATTTCCTCACTTTCCTTTTCCGGCTCTGACGCGGTCGTTTCAAGATCCTTCTTTTCGGTCGATCCCGCCGCATCGCCGTTCGTGTCCTGCGCCGCGGGATTCGTTTCCGGTGCGGCAGTCGTATTCTCGGGCGGCTCGGGGTCAAAGACCGGTTTTTTCTCACAGGCGGCAAACGTCAGGATCAACAGGAACGCCGCAAGCAGCAGCGCAATCGTCTTTTTCATTTCCGACTCCTTATTCATCTAATCGAAACCATTCCCCGACCGGAGCCGGGGAATGAGATCGTATCAATATCAATTTCGGTCTGCCGACATTTACAGCGCCGCTTTCAGATTTTCAAGCTGCTCTTTGAGCACGGGCGGGAGCTTGTCGCCGAACTGGGCGTAATACTCCTCGATGCCGGCGGCTTCTTCTTTCCAGAGCTCGGGCTCGACGTCGAGAATAGACTCGAGCGCCTCGCGCGAGACCTCGTCCTCGATGCCCTCGAGGTTGATGTCGTCCGCATAGGG
>JAFRTA010000328.1 GCA_017427315.1 Clostridia bacterium | reverse complement strand
GAGCCGTATATCAACGGCAATGTCGGAAGCGGAAGCGTCCGTGAAATGAACGAGTGGATTGAATATATGACTTTTGACGGGCTTTCCCCGATGGCGGAGCTCCGCAAAAAGAACGGCAGGGAAAAGCCCTGGCGACTGAAGTTTTTCGGAGTCGGGAATGAAAACTGGGGCTGCGGCGGAAATATGTCCCCGCAGTTTTACGCCGATACATACCGGAGGTATCAGACCTACGTCCGCAATTACGGCGATAACCGGATTTATAAAATCGCCTGCGGGCCGAACGACGACGATTACGGCTGGACCGACGTTCTGATGCAGAATTGCCGCCATTTCGCCGGGCTTTCGCTGCATTATTATACGACGCCCAACGTTTACAAATGGCGCGGGAAAGCGCTTGATTTTGATGATAAAGAATATGCGGTCACGATTGCAAAGGCGCACAAAATTGACGAAATCGTAACGCGGCACTGCGAGATCATGAACCGGTACGACCCGAAGAAGCGCGTCGGTCTGATGGTGGACGAATGGGGCACATGGTACGACGTAGAAGAGGGCACGAACCCCGGTTTCCTGTATCAGCAGAATACGATGCGCGACGCGATCGTCGCCGGCCTTACGCTCAACACGTTCAACAAACACAGCGAACGTGTCCGTATGGCGAATATCGCGCAGCTTGTGAACGTGCTGCAGTCGCCGATTTTGACCGACGGGGAAAAGATGGTCCTCACGCCCACATATTACGTATTTAAGATGTTCGCAGACCATCAGGAGCGGACCCTTCTGGGCAGCTTTATCACGACGCAGAAATACGAGGCGGCGGACAGAGAATATCCGCAGCTGATAGAAAGCGCCTCGATAGACGCCGACGGGACCATCGTTTCGACTGTCGTCAATACCTCGCAGCATGAAGCGGCGGAAATCGTCTGTCAGGTCGCCGATACTGCCGTTTCGGACGTAAAAGCGGAGATCCTGACCGGCGAGGCACATGATTATAATGATTTTGACAAAGAACGGAAGGTCGAAACCGTCTCGTTTACCGGTTTCAGGAAAACCGCCGACGGATTTACCACTGAGATCCCCGCCTGTTCCGTCGTAAAATTCACGATCCGTGGGTGAGGAGGAAAAGCGCCTTTGCCGGCGCTGTTTTCTGCGGGAAAGCGGAGAAACTGAAGTGCTTTCCGACATAAATGAAAAGAAAGCCGCCTTGCCGGCTCAAATCAGAACCGCCCCGGAAACATACGGCGAGAGACTTGGCGTTTGTGCGGAATGCGACAGCCTCATCGGCGGGACCTGTATGAAATGCGGGTGTTATCCCGAATTCCGCGCCGCGTTCCGAAAGAATCGCTGTCCGGCGGGAAAATGGCGGGCATAAAAAAAGATATATGGATTTTGTTTCAATTTAAGTGTTGCATTTTTTTTCGGAAGGTGTTATAATGGCAAAGCTGTTGCGGAAGGGAAGGAAACGGTCATGAAACTCGGTATCGTCGGTTTGCCGAACGTCGGTAAAAGCACGCTGTTCAACGCGCTGACAAACGCCGGCGCACAGTCGGCGAACTATCCGTTCTGCACCATCGAACCGAACGTCGGCATCGTTCCCGTACCGGACAAACGGCTTGACGCGCTGGCCGAGCTTTATCATCCCGTTAAAGTCACGCCCGCGACGGTTGAATTCCTCGATATCGCCGGTCTTGTCAAGGGCGCTTCAAAAGGAGAAGGGCTCGGCAATAAATTCCTTGCGAATATCCGCGAGGTCGACGCGGTCGTGCACGTCGTGCGCTGCTTCGATAACGACGATATTACGCATGTTGAGGGTTCGGTCGATCCCGTCAGAGATATCGATATCATCAACCTCGAGCTGATCTTGTCCGATATCGAGATCCTCGATCGCCGCATCGACCGAGATACCAAGGCGATGAAGGGCGATAAATCCCTTGCGAAAAGCGTCGATTTTTTCAAACGGCTGAAATCCGAGCTCAACGACGGAAAGTGCGCCAGAGCGGTCGAAGTGAACGAAGACGAAAAGGAATGGATGGATTCCGTTGCGCTGCTGACCGCAAAACCCGTGATATACGCGTGCAATATGAGCGAAGAGGACTTTGCCGCTGGGGATATCGAAAACAACGAAAGATACAAAGCCGTGAAAGCGTTTGCCGACGGAGAGGGCTCCCAGGCTCTGCCGATCTGCGCGGAGCTGGAGGCGCAGATCGCGGATCTCGACGCGGAAGAACGTAAAATGTTCCTTGCCGACCTCGGTGTGGAACACGGCGGGCTTGAAGCGCTGATTCAAAAAAGCTACGATTTGCTCGGCCTGATGTCCTATCTGACTGCGGGGGAGCCCGAGGTCAGAGCCTGGACGATCAAAAAAGGCACGAAAGCCCCGCAGGCGGCGGGTAAGATCCATACCGATTTCGAGCGCGGCTTTATCCGCGCAGAGGTGATCTCCTTCGACGACCTGATCGCGTGCGGTTCCACCGCGGCTGCGAAAGAAAAAGGCCTGATGCGGTCCGAAGGAAAAGATTACGTGATGCAGGACGGCGACGTTGTGCTGTTCCGTTTCAATGTCTGAAAAGAATAAAAACCGCCGCCTTTCCGCGGCGCATATTTCCGCTCGTGGCGCAGTTGGATAACGCAGCAGATTCCGATTCTGAAGAACGGGGGTTCGAATCCCTCCGAGCGGGCCAAAAAAGCACCCTTTAGTGGTGCTTTTTGCTTGGCTTGCAGAGAAGGGATTCGAACCCTGAGAGGGTGAGCCGCTAAAAGAAAACGCTCCGGTGGAGCGTTTTCAGCGGCGAAGTCCGCAGCGGCCGAGCCGCAAGGACGAAAAATGCGCAGCATTTTCATCCCTCCGAGCGTGCCAAAAAAGCAGCCGGAAGGCTGCTTTTTGCGTCGGTGCGTTCCGCTGCCCGGCGGCGTTTTTATTTTGCTTTCATGCCCTGCTGTTTCATCCACGTTTTCATGACGAATCCGTGCGGCAAATGCTTTACAAGAAAAATCTGTCCCTTTGCGACAAGGCCGTAGATGCTGACGTCTTTCTTTTTTTTAACGTCTTTCCACGCTTTTTTCACAATGCTTTCCGGGTCGTACATGACGATATATTTTTTAACGACCGGATTGTCGCCGACGGCTCTGTTGAAAAAATCCGTTTTGACCCAAAACGGGCAAAGCGCCATCACGTGGACGTCCTTCAGCTCCTGGTTCAATGCGCGGCTGTAATTCAGGATAAATGCTTTCGTGGCTCCGTATATGCAGATATAAGGGACCGGCTGAAAGGACGAAGCCGAGGCGATATTGATGATTGACGCGCCTTTGGGCATATACGGAATCGTAAGCTGACACATCGCTGCGACGGCTTTGCAGTTCAGATCGATCATGCCGAGGTTGTCCGAAAGCGCCGTATCCGTCACGGCGTCGAATTTCCCGTAACCCGACGCGTTGATCAGCAGATCGACGGACGGTTTCTCTTCTTCCAGAAGTTTGCGGTAAACCTCGAACGAAAGCGGGTCCGTCAGATCAACGGGAACAGACCGCACCGGACAGAAGGCTTTCAGGCTGTCGAGCAGATCCTTTCTTCTTGCGACAGCCCAGACCTCGTCAAAGCTTCCGTAGTCCTGTAACGTTTCAAGAAACTGTTTTCCCATTCCGCTTGACGCGCCTGTAATAACTGCAATTTTTTTCATAAAATGAAATCCTTTCCGATTGATTCTG
>JAFRTA010000327.1 GCA_017427315.1 Clostridia bacterium | reverse complement strand
GGTCGAGATCGCGGAAATAATCCGCCGTCTCCCCGGCAAGCGACGCAGCGACGGTCACGGCGCCCGCGTATTCGCAGGAGGCGATCACGCGCATCGAGTCCCCGAGGAGCCGCTGCGCGTCGTCGTCGAGAGAAGAGATATCCCCGCCGCGGAACAGGTCCCGCAGGCGTTCGATCTTCGCGCGGAACTCCGGGTCGCCGTCAAACGGCGGGTTGCTGCTCCAGATCGATTCCTCGCTGAGAGAGATCGTTTCCGTACCGTCGCCGCCGTAAACCATCGCGCCGAGGCTGCCGCAGCCGAGGGGGGACGCGTCGTCCCACCGCGCCGCGGGATTTTCAAGATGCAGGATATGATCCATTTTTTTTCAACTCCGCAGTTTATCATTTATTCCCGGTCCGTCTCCCGGTATGATAACACGGGAAAGGACCGGATCTTGACACAAAGGAAAAGAGGCTGCCGTCCGGAGGCCGTCAGTCTGTTGCCGACGCCATGATCACAACAAAACGGCCGAGCGTTTTATCATAAACCGTCAGACACAGCGCGCCCCACCACTCGTGACCATCGTCGAAATAATCCGACCAGTCCGTGCTCCATTCAAATACCTCAAGCGCGTCCGTCCCGTTCGGGAATAGCGCGGCGTTGACGCGCGCGAAATCCCTGCCGCTGTAACCGTTCCCGTGCGGCGGATAAAGGAAAGCTTTTCGATAGTTGAGCTTTCCGCTCCGATCATCCGACGAAAACATCCCGTCGGCGGGAACGCTTTTTCCCACGGCCCGGGCGGGATCGCCGTTCCATCCCCCGCGAAGCACGCCGAAAGCTGTTTTCAGCGCCCCCCGGTGAGATCCGTAACCGCAATACCTTTCATCCCCGACGATGCAATAGTCCACGACCAGATCCGGGTACTCGTCCAAAAGCGAATAAAACGGATCGTTCTCCCGCTTCGGCGCTTTTGTCTGCCCGGCGGTCAGACGGTCATAGTCCTCCTCTCGCAGATACCCGTTCAGAAGCGCCGTTCTTGCATAGCGCCTGTACTGCAGATCCGTCAGGACGTAATAGGCCCCCCGCGAGCCGACGGCGCCGCCGAGGTCGTATTCCTCATATTGCTCAAGGATGTACCGGCCCTCGGAATCCACGCCGACCGCGCGGAAGCGCCGGTTTTCCCGGTCGACCTGCACAGTAAAGAGCTCCCGACAGCCGTCGGGCTTCGCGTCGAGCCGGTCGGTCAGGTCCCGCCGACTCCGCTCGGACTTCGCCTCTTTCCGCGGTTCCTGCGCGTGCGGGGCGCTTTCCGGGTTCGGAACGCCCCCCGAGAGCGTGTCGCGGACGATGGCGTCGACCAACGCCCCGCGGCTGCCGTAACCGTAAGGCACGGCCACGATCGTATACCACTTGCCTGGGTAATCCCAGATCTCCTGAAAGTAATCCTCGACCGGATGACGGTCGATCACGTCCGTGATCTCCGGGCGCGTTTTCCGAACGATCGCAAGCGCTTCCCTGTGGATCCCTTCCCGGAATTCCGCCGCGTATTTCAAATCCTGTTCACTGTATTCCGACATCGCCTTGTCCCCTGTTGGCTCCAGTTCGTTTTTCCCACCGGTCAGTATAACACAAACAGGGTAAAACCGCAATACATAAGCGTCGCAGGTGCAAAAAAACATAATTGAATACCGATTTGTGTATCAAGACGCAGCCTCTTCCCGGGAAATAAGGGTCCTGTGACATGCTGCAGCGGGCGGCTATTTCATTCTGAATTCGGAATCATTGCGATCCATACCCGTTGGATCAAGGCAACGCCCGTTTTTCAGCAAACCGTTCCGAAACGAGCGTGATTCATCGCCGGACAATGACGTATCGATTCGGATCGTCGCAGGACGCCGGACCCACTATTTTCTCCTTGACTTAGAATATCACCTCCAATATAATAGATTATGTAAATCTTATCTACGGGGGAATCGTTCATGAAAAAGCTTTTATCCGTCGTATTGTGTCTTTGCCTCCTGTTTACGGGCGTACCGCTCGTATCGCTTGCGGCGGACGACCCGGTGAAGATCGTCTCCGTCGCGGCGGACGACGGTCAGGATTATGACAGGAACGAAGTCACGGTGGATTTCACAAGCACGGCAGATCCGGAAACGGTGAATTACTGCACCGCCGATCTGTTCTGCACCTATGAAGTCAACGGGCATTCGTATGCCGTGCGCCGTCGGGACGGTCGCGCGCAGCAGAACGACGACGGGAGTTATGCGATTAAGGTTGCCGCGCCGTATAACCTGCTTGACGCCCCGATCGTCAAGCCGTCGCTGTCAATCGTGACGTATTACAACGACGGGACCGAGACTCACTCGGAACCGGTCCCCCTGACTGCGGCAGGCGAGAAAAGGCTCTATTGCTCGCCGCTCAAGGTCACGGTCGGGGAAACGACGTACACCTACGGCCCGGGACTCGACGAGGAAGGGAAAGTAAATACGACGTTCCCGGAACAGGAGGAGAACGGCGTATTCTTTGACCCGGACACGCGGACGCTGACGCTTTCCGGCGTCAGCGGCGCGAACGTCGAGGCAGCTTCGCTTGCGGCGGGCAGGGATCTCAACAAGATCGTGCTGAACGGCGCGGTCTTTGATTCGATCCGTCTTTATGAGCACAAGCCCATCGAGATCGAGCTGATCGGCGCGAACGCGGGCAACCTGATCGTGGAAAGCGGCGATCTGCTGGTCAACGGCTCCGACGGCGCGAGCCTGACCGGTTTTATCGACGCCTACTACTCCTCCTGCATCGTTTCGAACGTCTCGTGGACCGAGGCTGCGACGGGCGGGCGGCATTACAGCGATCTTCGCGCGCTGTCCGCGAGTGCCGCCGCGTTCGACAACTGCGTCGTCAATCTTTCGAGCGAAAGCGTCAAAGAGCCCGTCGCCTATATCGACGGTGATTACGGATTCGACGTCAACGGCTGCGGAATGATCCTGCGCGACTGCGCCGATTTCCGCGTCACGCACAAGAATAAGGGGATCGAATTCTATCGGAACGACCTGCTGCTTGACAATTCCGTTCTGACGGTCGCAGGCGTACACGACGAAATGCCGGATTGGCCCACGAAGGATTTCGTCGGGATCGATGGAAGAAACAATTCAGTGGACATTGCGCTTCAAAACAACTCGAAGTTCAACGCCGACATGACCGAAAACGGAAATTCGAACTCGGTAAGAGCTCTGCACTGCGAGAATCTGACCGTAGACAACAGCTCCGAAATCAACGTGAAGGTTCTCGCTGCCGAGGGGAGCGGAAGCAGCGTTTCCGGGATGTTCCCGCAGCACCTTCACCTGTACGGTAAAGCGCAGATCGACGTGACAAACCGGAACGGCGGCGGCGCGACCGGGCTTTCAATGGGCGGTTCGGATCTTGACGGAGGCAGACTCGCGATCAGCGTGGACGCGATGGGGTCTGTTACGGGCTTCAGCAGCGCGGGACTCGAAATGAAGAACAAAGCGTCCGTGACGGTGAACGCAGTCGGCCGCTTCGAGGGCGAGAAAGACACGCGCGTTTCCCTTTTTGACCCCGGCACCAACGAATCGATCATCGACAGCACGGTCGATCTGTCCTTTGCATCGAAAGGCTCGGGCAGATACAGCTTCTTTGAATGTATGAGCTTTTTCGGCACGACGGAGATCCGGGGCTCGACCCTGCGCGTCGGCATTCATACCGCGCCGTCGCAGCTGAACGCGGAACGCTTCAATCTGATCAGCGACTACAGCGAGGCGACGGACTCTTCCGTGCCGAAGATCGTCGCGCGTGTCCCCGCTGATTATCTTGCCGCGGCGCAGGGACAGGTGGACTACTTCGTTCGCACCGCATATGATTCGAGCGTCGATCTCTCCGAGTGCGTCTGCTCAGGGGATAAGATCGACGATAATTGCATGAGATCCGCCGTCTCCGAGCCGATCCGCACGCTTACCGTGATCGTTCCGAAGGCGATCGCCGACAGGGCGGCGCAGCTGAACAAGTCGCGGCTCGTCATCACCAGAAACGGCGAACAGAAGACGGTCTGGGAAGGACGTTCCGTCACAGACGGCGTGAAAGCCTATGCCTTTTCGGATGAGACCTATTCCGACGCGCTTCTGCAGTCGCTGATCAACGGCGAGTACAGAACGGTCGCCTATTATAACGGCGAGTTTTCAAACAGCGGCGAGATCGCATTGAAGACCGACTTTGACAGCGACTTCTTCTTTGTTGAAGGGATCAACATTACGGATACGGAGGGAGCCCCCGTCAGCAGCGAGGCATACCGCGCGACGGTGACCGACGGGACCGGAAAAATCTGGGCGGTCCCGGGATTTCTGAACGCCGGAAAATATACCGTGACGCTGGAGGGGAAGCCTTATTCAAAGCTGTATGACTATGAGGCGTTCAACAACAGCAAAAAGAACGTTTTTACCGCCGCGAACGGGACCGTTTCGCTCGAAGGACTTCGTCTGATCGTTCCGTCCGTCACGGTCTCGGGCACGGTCAGGGACGCCGACGGCAAGGCGCTGCCCGGCGTGAGGGTGCGCGCGGATCAGACGCTGAAAAACGGCTACGGTTTCTCCGCGAATTCGCAGACGGACGCCGCAGGGAAATACAGCCTCACGCTTTACCCTGCGGCGGCAGTCGACGGGAATAACAGCTTTACCGCGCAGTACGCGTCCTATCTGATGCTGGACGCGGACGGTCAGGTCATCTCGGACAACCGGTTCGAGACGATACCGAATAAAGACGGGGCGAAGGTCGACCTTACGCTGAAGAAGATGCCGACCTCGATCGTTTCGCTCTCTTATTCCGTCGACAAAGAAGCCGCGGCGGATGAAGCAACGCTGAAATATCTGACGAATCTTTCAAAAGGATTCATCCTTTCCGGTGAAATCGACGGTAAACGTCTGAAAAATGAATACAAAGGCAGCGCCGCTCTTTCTGCCGGACAGTATTCGCTCTGGAACACGGAGGACGCAAACATCCTGATCAACGGCGGCAGGACGCTGACGCTCTCCGTCAGCGCCGGCGATTATTCGATCGCGGACGCGGATAAAACCGTAAAGCTCGACGCGGACAATTGCGCCGCGGCGGCGGTCACGCTGACACCCCGCGCCGGTATCGTCGCCGCGATCCGGGCGGAGAAGCGGCAGGGCGTCGGTTCGTACTTAGCGGCATGGTACGACGCGCAGGGGAACTATGTCGGTCAGAGCCCCGAGTGTCAAATGATCAGCGGCGAAACGCAAACGGTTTCTTTTGTATCGCCTGTGAACGAGAGCGGCAGTTATACCGTCGTCTTCTCCCCCTTCGACGCGCCGGAAAAGCTCGCGGACGTGGATGAGTCGCTCACGCGCGTTACCGTCGAGCTTATCAAAGACCGCGGCGTCGACGCCGGCAGCGTGACGGTCGACACGGCGGCGATCGAAAACATCGCGTATATCACAAAACCGAACACCACGATCTCCGCGCCCGAGAGCTGGGCCTCGCAGAACGAAATCATCCGTATGCCCGGTCATATCGAGACGGACGGCGATATTATGGGCGCGCGTCTCTCCTCTCTGTCTTTTAGGAATCACCAGTCCACGGCGCAGCTGTACTGCACGATCGACGCGGACGGCGACGGCGAGGCCGAACGGTATGACGTGGTGCTCTGGAACGGCTTCGGCGAGCTGAAATTTGACGATCCGCCCGCGCTTCCGCTGGATTTTACGCTGTATGTTCTTCCGAACGCGGAAGGCGGCGTACAGCTTGACGTGACTGCGGATATCAAGCTCGCGGACGGTCTGAAAAAGAGCGGTCAGTCGGTCGGCTCCGCTACGGTCGGCGCGCCCGGCGCTTATCTTGCCGCGCCGGAGCGTACCGTTTCGGAAACGATCTCTGTCTCCGGCACCGCGCCGGCGGGCGAGCGCGCCCGCATTCTTGACGGCGAGACCGTCGTCGGCGAGGTGGCTGCAGGCGCCAACGGCCGCTTTGCAACCACGGTGACGCTTGTCGGCTGCAAAACGGACCGCGCCTCGCTGCACCGGCTCCGTTCCTCGTGCTCAGCGGGCGATTCGGAGATCTCGACCGTTATTTATAACGCGAACGGCGCCGCGCTGCTGCGCAGCGGCTTTACGTATTCCGACACACCCGCAGCGGTTCCGTCCAGGTCGTCAGAGTACGTCAGCTCCGACGGCGCATATACCTTTAAGCCTTCTCAGGAGCGGAACGGCATTTACGTGACGCTCAGCGCGGAATTCGCGAATCCCGACCAGATCCGAACGGATTATTCCGACCTGAAGGTCAATGATTTAATGTCCTCCCCGGTGGTATTCGCCATTCAGCTGATGAACGGCGACGTGCAGTATTATAAAGGCGTGCGCAGCGGAACGACCGGGACCTTCCTTTCCGAGGAGTTAAAGGTTTACAGCGAGATCACCCGCATCAGCGTGCTCTATAATACGAAAGAGGACGTTTTCGCGCCGCCGGTCGACGGGATCCCGAGCCGGACGGTCGAGCTTTCCTCCGTTCTGGCGGCCGCCGCGCAGCAGACCGCGCCGACGGACGGCGACAGCGCAAAGCTGCGCGACAAACTCAGCGGGATCGGCCTTGAGACGACCTCCGGTCTGAAGGACGGGCAGAGCGCGATGAGCGCGACGGAGCTGATGAACAGTCTGCGGGAGGGTCTGGGCTCCATCCCGGAAAATAAATTCGGCTGCATCGGTTATGACCGCGCCGTGACCGCGGAGCAGTACGGGAAGGCTCTGGATTACGCGAAGGAGCGCGTCAGGGCGAACGCCGATTACGCCTCTCTGGAAGCCGTCCGGGTCGTCGACGGAGAAAAGACGGCGTACCGCTATCTCAGCTTCTCCGATACCGACCCCGAAAACGGAACGGTCTTTATGATGACGCTGATCGAGGATCTGAGCGGCAAGGATACCGCGTATCACGAGACCGCGCTGCTGCTGACCGACGCGGAGCATCCGCTGCCCGTCTCCCCTTCCGGCGGAAAGAAAACGGCAAACGCCGCAAACGGCGCTCCGCGTAC
Source organism: Clostridia bacterium (assembly GCA_017427315.1). Taxonomy (GTDB): domain Bacteria; phylum Bacillota; class Clostridia; order Oscillospirales; family Acutalibacteraceae; genus RGIG2774. The sequence goes on along the minus strand of JAFRTA010000327.1, from coordinate 4,780 downwards.
CCGCGGAGAAGCCCGCAAGGTCGCGGCAGGTCCGTCAAAGACGACGGTCGTATCCGGCGCCCTCGACGCCAGCGGATTTATCCCGACCTGGCTGGAATCCGGCGCGAAGACGCTGGGGCTTGTTCATGCGGAAAGGTTCCTGAACGGCTTCGGCAGAGGCATGTCCATCGCCGGGATGGGTCTGAGCGTCTACGCCTACAACCAGACGAACAACGAATGTGAGGAGCGGTTCGACAAGGCGCTTCGCACGGTCTACACGCCCTGTTACAATTCCCTCTCGGAGGAATGGAAACAGATCATCCAGAGCAAGCTCCGCGATTTTTCGAGACTCAACGTCGAGGGCTGGAGCATGAACAACGACACCCTCGCCGCCTCGCTCTTTACCGGCACGATCAATCTGCTGGGAGGCAACCCGGTCTCGGCAGGCATCGCCGCGATAGGCAACTTCTGCGGCAACTGGATCAACGACGATTACCAGAGCAATATTCAGAAAGAGCTCGAGATGATGCAGGACGATATCTGCAGGATCTACTACAATAACGGCCTTGAAGTTACGGAGAACGAGGACTGCAGGAAGGTCCCCGAACGGAACATGAAAGCGCCCAAGGTCGGGCTCGACCCCTCCGGCTACGTCTACGAGGCGGTCGCCTCCAACCGCGTCGAAGGCGCAGAGGTCACGCTGTATCAGAACGTGAACGGCGTCAAAACGCAGGTTGCCGACGGCGCGGAGGAGATCTTCGGCGCGGCGAATCCGCTGATCTCCGACGCTGACGGCCGCTATGAATGGTTCGTGCCCGAGGGCCTCTGGCTCGTCGAGGTCAAGGCGGACGGATACGAACCGGCGGACAGTCAGAGCTGTACGAATATCAAGGAAATCGTGACGCAGGACGGTTACACCTGGCTGCAGGTGCTGCCGCCGCAGACCGCCGTGAATATCGGCGTCGTCTGCAGAGACGCGCCGTACATCAAGAATATCTTTGCCAAAAACGACGGCGTGGAGATCGAATTCAGCCGCTATATGGACGAGACGACGCTTATACCCGCGAATTTCACGCTCAAAAACGCAGGCGCGCCCGTGGACTTCACGGTCGAAAAGCTCAACAGCGAGCAGGATCCTCTGAACGCGGGCGTCAGCTATACGAGCCGCATTCTGCTCAAGACCGCGGAGCTTCCCATGGATACGGCGCTGACGGTCGGCGTTTCCGGCAGCGTGAAGAGCTACGCCGGCGTTACGGCGGGCAGCTCCTATAACGGTATCGTAAAGACCGCGCCGGTCTACCGGCTGACGGTCGAGGGCGGGACCGCGGAGAAGGACGTTTACGCCTACCCCGCCGGTGCGTCCGTGACGATCACGGCGAACGCTCCTGCCGCGGGCTTCGCGTTCTCCGGATGGAAATCGACGGGAGCCGCGATGCCCGACGCGCTGAACCCTGTCGCGACCTTCACGATGCCCGCTGCCGACGTGACCGTCTCGGCGGAATACGCCGGTCACGCGCGCGGCGTGCGGGACGCGCAGAAGGATCAGCAGACGCTGATCGACCCGAACGCTCCTGCGGTAGAATACGTTCTCGGCGACGTCACCATGGACGGCAAGATCAATTCCTCCGACGCGCGCCTCGCGCTCCGCGCCGCGGCGAAGGTCGAAACGCTCGCGGAGCTTCAGCAGAAGCTTGCCGACGTTGACGCGGACGGCAAGGTCAAGGCGGGCGACGCGAGAACGATCCTGCGCATCGCCGCAAAGCTCGAGCCGAAGCCGGAAAAGAAGTTTTCATCCGCAGGGTGAGGACTCCGAGCCATTCTTAAAAACATCAACTGAAAAACCTCCCGTTTTTCTTCGCGGAAAACGGGAGGTTTTTTTGAAAAAACGGACATCGACCGCCATTCACACTCACAGGTTTTTATTTCTGCCCATTCCGATTCGGGCGAATGAAAATCGGGGGGATTCACCGTTTCGCGAAAAACACGGGCGAGCAAGAGATATCATTTTTCATATCGGCAACCGGCACCCCCCGAAAAGTGCTGCGGGAATGGTGCCGCAAATCGTTGAAAAGCGCGGTTTATCCTCTGTTCGCCCCATGGAAAACCGTTTTTGAAACATCAAACCGGGACGTGTAACCGAAAGATAAAATCAACAAATCAAAACGGGTCGGACAACCGTGTTCATCGCGGCTGCCCGGCCCGTTATCCGGTCGATCGGTTCTTATGGCTCAATCGTATGATGATTGATACTGTTTCTCACTTTGCCGGTTATGTTATCTTTCCGTTCAGCGCGTCCGATTTTGCCTTTGTGATCTGATTGAACAGTGACGCGTCGTTGTCGGCGGGCACGTCGCAGGCATAATGCCAGATCATCACGCCGGAAAGACCGGTTTCGATCGCCCATTTTGTTTTCTCATAGATCAGCCCGGGCGTATTGAAGGATGCGATCAGCCCGGTCCCCTCCTCTTCGGCAAGGCCGTTTTCGTCGATCTTATCCCAGTATTGCCGGTAATCGTACCAGCGCGCTTCTTTCGTCGTGGGCCTTGCGTAGAACGGCAGCCCCAGATCGATCCGGTTCAGCTTATAGCCGAGCTTCACCATATTTTTCACGTCCTGTTTCGCAAGCGCCATCGAGGAATGGAAGCCCTCGTCGTCCCAATTGTCGTAGCACATCAGCTCCACCATGTCGATCGCGGCGATCGCGCCCGGCAGGAACGAAGCGCACCAGGGCTGCAGCGCGGCGCCAATCCGGAAGTCGTCGCCGAGGCATTGTTTCAGGTTGATCAGAAAAACGCTGAAATCGAGCTTTGCGTCCCATTCCTGGGGAAATTCATAATCGAAGAACGCGCCGTCAAGGTCGTATTTCTCCAGCACCGCGCGGATGCTTCGTGCCAGCTCTTTACCGCGAAAATCCTCCCGCATGGTCATTTTCTGATCGCCGTCGGTAACGATATCGAAATTCAGGTGCCAGCGCAGCGTACCGCTTTCATCCAGCGCCTTCAGGCGCTCGACGACCCCGGCGAGCCTGTCGCTGACCGTGACCGTGCCGTCGCCGCGCATCCCCGCGTAGCCGCCGAAGATGATCACATCGGTCAGATCCCTGAAATGAGAGGGATCAACAGCGTCGACAGCGGCATCGTCAAAGACGACAAGATAAGAGACGACGCGGAATTTCTCAGCCTTTTCGGGCACGCTGCCCTGCGCCGCGCCGCAAAGGAACAGAAGGATCGACATCAAGAACGAAACGATCTTCGAAAAAACGGACATAGTCGATTCTCCTTTCGCATAACAAATCGATCGGTCATATCAGCCGATCTCCGCCGTGAAGCTGCGGAAAGATACTGCCCCGGTCCTGCTTCGGCTCCTCTTCAAAAATGAGCTCGACGACGCCCACATTGCATACGGGATCGGGCGACTTTGCGGGCAGTCCTTTTACGGTGATCCGCGCTCTATCCTGCGTAAAGGGCAGGCTCCCGCCGGAGGGAAGCAGCCGCGCCTCTTTCAGCTTCGTGTAATAACCGCCTACGGTGAATTCGCCGTTGTCCGGCCAGATCCAGTTCCATACGAATACACGGTTCTTTTTGCGGGTGGTGCTTCGCACGCTGAACTCCCCTACGGCGGGATCGACCTTGCCGTAAACGGCGTCGCCGTTGGCGGCGAGCCACCGCCCGACCTGCGAGAGCGGTTCCGCCGCTTCGGCGGGCACGGAGCCGTCCGGCATCGGTCCGATGTTCAGCAGCAGATTTCCGCAGCCTGCCGCGACGCGCCACAGCATTCTCAGAATACGCTGCGCGTTGTAACTGTAAGGCGCCGCCTGCGCGGAATCCACATACCCCCAGCTGATGTCGTTGAAGGTCATGCAGGCCTCCCAGTCGCGGTCCATCCGGCGGATCTCGCCCTCCGGCGTGCCGAAGTCCTCGTCAAGCCGCGAGCGGTTGTTGATGATGATATCCGGCTGCAGAGAACGCAGGATCTGATTGCGGCGAAGCGAATCCCAGCCTTCGTAACTCTCCAGCGGATACGGCATATCGTACCAGAGGATATCGATCTTGCCGTAGTTCGTCAGAAGCTCTTTGTTGAGCTCGGTCAGATATTCGTTATAACGGCGCCGCGCTTCCGGATCGGTTGCGCAGTCGCGGCAGTCGGGATGATGCCAGTCGGTAACGGAGGAATAGAAGCCCACGCCGAGACCGAACTCACGGCAGGCGTCGACGAATTCCCGCACGATATCGCGGCGCGGTCCGTAATTCACGCTGTTGTAAGGGTTGACTTCGGAATCCCAAAGGGAAAAGCCCTCGTGGTGGCGGGTGGTCATCACCATATATTTACAGCCTGCGTTCTTCGCGAGCTTCGCCCACTCGCGCGGTGCGCCCGGCTTCGGCAGAAAACGGTCGGCGAGCTTTTCATATTCGGCGACTTCGATGTTTTCATTCGCCATCACCCACTCCTGCCGGCCCGTGACGGCGTAAAGCCCGTAGTGGACGAACATCCCGAATCTCGCCCCGCGCCACCATTCCATACGCCGATCCCGGGTCGCCGCGACCGACGCCTCATATTCCGATTTTGACAGATAACGCATCTCTTCAAGCCCCTTTTTCACATAAAGAGTTGCTTTCATTCTATCAAACCCCGGGAACGCTGTCAAGCCCGCAACGCGGCAGGGTTCTTTTCTTAAAACCGTGAAAAGTTAGGGAAACAAAGGAGTACAATCGAGTTTCAATTTACCAACGACAAGATAAATCATACAAGCATATCCTTCAAAGGTTCTGAAACCCCTTGCTTTTCTTTTAGCAGCCTGAAT
>JAFRTA010000326.1 GCA_017427315.1 Clostridia bacterium | reverse complement strand
CCTGCGACTTGTGCACGGTCACGGCGTAGGCAAGCTCGAGATTCGAAAGGTTTTCCGTCGGGTATTCGGCGATCCTGCCGTCGAAATCGATCGTGATCGTTCCGGCGCGTTTGTCGATCTTCAGAATGATCCCGACGTCGCCGTTGAAAACGCCCGCGCCTTCTTCCCTGCCGCGCTTCCATTCGAGATTGTAATTGTTCTTGACCTGCATCACCTTGTCGCCCTCGCGCAGGATCCTGCCGAGAGAGTTCAGCTCTTTTTTGTCCTCGGCGGGCGGATTCAGCAGCGCCTGCAGGCGGTTGTTGAGATTCACGGTGCCGCAGTCGCCTTTTTTGGAGGGGCAGAGCACCTGGATATCCGAGATCGGATCGTAGCCGTAGGCGCCGGGCAGGCGGGTGACCGTCAGCTCGCAGACGAGCGACGAGGTCTGCAGAGAAGTATATCGGTCGATGAAGAAAAAGTCGTTGTCCTTCACGTTCAGCTCGGGCGCCTCGCCGCGCAGGATGCGGTGCGAGTTCATGATGATGAGACTCTGCTGCGCCTGACGGAAGATCTCCGTGAGCCGCACGACGGGCACGAGGCCCGAATCCACCATATCGAGCAGCACGTTCCCCGCGCCGACGGGCGGGAGCTGGTCGCAGTCGCCCACGAGTACCAGGCGGCAGCCGAAGGGCACCGCCTTCAACAGCGCGTCGAACAGCGTGATATCCACCATCGAGAGCTCGTCCACGATGATCGCGTCCGCGTCGAGCGGGTGCAGCTCGTCCCGCGCGAAGACCTGCGCGTCCTCGTCGCTCCATTCGACCTCCAGCAGGCGATGGATCGTTTTCGCTTCTTTGCCGGTCAGCTCGCTCATGCGCTTCGCGGCTCTGCCGGTCGGCGCGGCGAGAAGAACGTTCAGCCCGCGTTTTTCAAAGAATTGAATAATGCCGCGCACCGTCGTGGTCTTGCCCGTGCCCGGGCCGCCGGTGAGGATGATGATGCCGCTCGCCGCGGCTTTTTTGATCGCCTCCCGCTGTCCGGGGGCGTATTGGATCCCGTTCTCCGTCTCGATCTCGTCGATCATCGCGTCCGGCGCGTCCTTTGTCAGCGGCGGGAATTTCATCAGCGCGGCAAGACGCTCCGCCGCTCCGGCCTCGCTGCGGTAGATATCCGGCAGAAAAACGAACGCTCTGCCGCCGATCACATGAGAGATCAGTTCCTTGCGCTCGATCAGACGGTCGAGCGTTTCTTCGATGATATCCGAGAATACGTCCAAAAGCTCCCCGCACGGCGCGGTCAGCTTCTCGCGCGGGATGCAGGTGTGGCCGTTGCCGAGATTGTGCCGCATAACGTGCAGGATCCCCGCGTCGGAGCGGTACTCGGCGGCGGGCTGATCCTCAAGCTTCGAAGCGATCTCGTCGCAGCGTTTGAAGTCGAAGCCGCGAATCTCGTCGCACAGAACGTAAGGATTCCGCTTGACGACCTCCACCGCCGATGCGCCGAACCGTTTGAAAATGCGGATGCATTCCGGGGCGGTGACGCCGAATTTGTCGAGCTCCGACATTACGTTCCGAATGGAGAATTGCCGGTTGAATTCGTCGGAGATCTTCTTCGCCTTGTCCTTCGAGGTGCCTTTGATGAAGGTCAGACGCTCGTAATCCTTTTCGAGCACCTCGAAGCTGTTTTCGCCGAAGCGTTCGATGATCTTGCGCGCGGTCTTCGGCCCGATGCCCTTGAT